>JANMKB010000579.1:0-1929 GCA_031371805.1 Blastocatellia bacterium
GCAAGCTCACTTTTTCTTGGACACCTGAAATAGAAATGCGCTGGCGATTCTCGGCAAATAATTCCGCCTCTTCTTGGCTTTTTTGCGGTGAATCGAACAGCAAAACATGACTGACTTTTCTGCCACTAAATAAATTCCTTGAACACGATGGACTGTATGACGAAAAACCTTCCGCCAATGTGCCGGGACAAACTGTTATTTCAGGCAAACTCATTCAATAATTAACGGTTGAAGGGTTATAGCCCCAATAGTGTCGTACTGCGCAGTTGCAAGCAATAATCCGAAACTATCATCTTCATCCACTTTCAATTGAGTACTCTGCAATTTCCGATTTACGCCTTCGCTTAGAAGATTGAAAAAAAAGGGGAATAAAAATTCGCTACGATATTCCTGCTGCGATTTTGACAACGTCAAACTTACCGCAGGCTTTTTAGCATCTGCAAACCAACTATCATCGTAGCGAAAAATATAGCTGGAACGGCTTTCTTCTATGATCGTTCCCAGTAATTCTCCGTTACGATAAACAGCAGCTTTTCTCATCAGATAAAGTATTTTGAGTACCGCCTGTAAGCGGTACTCAAACCGGGGTTATGTTGCGTTTTGTTTTACTTCTAATTTGATTTCCATGCCTAAAATATCAGCGATACGGCTTAACGTTGTGAATGTCGGATTCCCTTTCCCGCTTTCAATTTCTTTAATTGTGCGCAGACCAATACCTGATAGATCAGCCAAATTCTTTTGTGTTACTTTGAGGATCAGTCGCCTTTCTTTGAGCACTGATATGATCCCTTCAAGCTGCATAAAATTACTCCATAATCTGGCACACTAAAAATGCTATTTAATGCACTATAGCGATCTGTTGACAGTATAAGCCTAGCGTTAGGCTCGTCACACTAAAAATGCTATTTAATGCACTATAGGCATAAAAGTTAACTTTTATCGACCACTTCTACGGCAAAAGTACATCATATTGCTCTTTTTGTATACATTTCATTTACGGCATTAGTTATGAAGCTATTTGTTCTCGTCACTACGCGTTCAACCAATCATCGCCAAGCATTGGCTCTTCCTTCTCTTCACCTTGATTCGCCCTAAATTGGTTGGCATCGCTCCGGCGTTCGCTGATGCGTTCTTCTGTCGTTCCGGTAGTGATGACTTCGTACAAAATCGCTTCTTTGTCGCCTTGTTTGCGCAGGATTCTGCCCAGCCTTTGAATGTGTTCGCGTGAAGAGCCGGAACCTGATAACACAATCGCTACGCAGGCGTCGGGAATGTTCACACCTTCATTCAAAACCTTTGATGTAGCGAGCGCCAGCACTTTGCCCTGATTGAATGCTTCGAGCCAGAGCTTGCGTTCTTTGATTGGCGTTTCGTGCGTGATGGCAGGAATCAGAAATTGTTCGGAGATGCGATACACCATTTCGTTTTCCGCCGTGAAAATAATCACGCGGTCGCGGCGATGGCGTTGCAACAACTTGGCCAGCACATCAATTTTTGCCTCCGTGCCGAGCGCGATTTTCTTCGCCTCACGATAGGCCTGCATCGCACGGCGTCCGTCTTCAGAACGTGCGCTGGCGATTACAAACATTTGCCAGCCGTGCAACCCACCGAAGCTGATGCCCTGTGAACGAACGAAATTGCGATAGGTTGCATATTCGCTTTGGTATCGTTCGCGTTCGTCGGGCGAAAGCTCGACGGGAATGCGCACGACGCTGTAATCCGCCAAATATTCGCCCGCCAAATGCTGCGCTTCTTTGCGATAAACGATTGGCCCGATCAACGGCGTCAACAAATCTTCGCTGCCGTCCGAACGCTCCGGCGTAGCGGTCAGGCCAAGTCGAAACGGTGCAATCGCCAATTCTGCGGCGTAGCGATAGACGCTGCCCGGCAGGTGATGGCATTCGTCAAAAACAATCAGCCCGAATTGAT
>JANMKB010000590.1:0-13990 GCA_031371805.1 Blastocatellia bacterium
GCGCGTGAAAATGCCTTTCCCTTTATCGCCCACGCGCTTCATGGGATATAAAACCCGCTGGTCGCTGTAGGTGCGTTCAAGGTAGCGATTCACTTTTGTGCAGAGAAATCCATCCGTAGTTGGATGATCTTTTGCGCCTTCCACTTTAACAGCTTTACCATTTTCAACGGTCACGAGCATCGCGCAGGTGTCAGGGCAATCGTGCGGACAGGCAGCGCGAATGATTTGTTTACTCGAATTATTAGCGGTGGATGAATTACTAGCGGTTTCATTTATCATCTTGTTACCTGATGGTTATTTTTTCAGCCTCAAACCCCGAAATATCACAGAGTTGCAACAGTATTTCACATTTTGCATCACAATAAAATGATAGCATCACTGTCAGTTCGGATGGGTGTCTGAAGATTACACTTACAAGCTTTACCAATCGAGATAATCTAAATGAATTCCCAAAACCTGCATACAGTAACCACAGCTATTCCAAATCAACGTAAGACAGCGCGAATCAAAATGGAAATCCCGATCCAGGTCACTGGGCATGAGTCGGTTGATCATAAATGGCAGGAAATGTCGCGGATTATTGATGTCAGCCGGGTTGGTGTGTGCTTTGAAATTCAGCACAAGGTCAGCCCCGGTCTGGTGCTGTACCTTTCCTTTCCAATGCCCTGGAAATTACGTCAGTTTGGACACTCTGAACCATCTTATAAAATATATGGTCTGGTAAAAAACTGTCAGACAACGAATAAATCAACGCACCGGGTTGGCGTACAGTTTCTCGGTCAGACGCCGCCTAAAACTTATGTTGCAAAGCCCTGGATACTCTTTAACTCCACCGAATGGAAAGGCAGCGAAAGGCGGCGCGCACTCAGAAAAACAGTCCAGGAATTAGTCTGGATTGAATATTACAAAGGCGAAAATGAGTTGATCGGATTGGAACAGGGCTGCACAGAAAATGTGAGCCGAACCGGAGCGCGAATTTGTGTGCAGGAACCGCCCGTAGACTTTGACTCAATCCGCGTTTTTAAGCTTGGGAATGAATTTGATTCGCGGGCCCAGGTAGCAAATCAATTTATCGGGAAAGATGGGTTACATCGGCTATGTGTTCACTTCACCCAGCAACAATGGGTTTGAGTCAACCGCAATAGATTTATCTGACTGACAGCTAACAACCACAAATCTCAAACAATCCGCACGGATCGTCATCCAGTCCTGTGAAGCTGGGCGCTTCCCCGCAGTTTATTAGCCAGCCGCTGCTTTTTTACAGGCTTGGACGAATTCTGAAGGTGACATTAATTCCCATTCTCCGTCTACCTGCTTGCGACGGTTAACCCTGACTGGTCGTCCGTTTTGCGGATAAACATAAAACGAGGGATAGCCGTGAATATTCCACTCCCGTGACAATTTTTCACTGGTGTCTGAGGTCTCAGGATTGACTTTGATTTTGATGACGTTTTTGAAGTAAGCACGTACATCATCGGAATCGAGCAACTCTCGCTCAAACTCCTTACAGTATCCTCACCAATCCGTATAAAAATAAACGACCGCTGGCGCTTTTATAGTCTGGAATTCAGAGTAAGCCTGATTGTATCCTTCGCCACCTTCATACCAGGTTTGTGAGACTGAAGCAGTAACCGTAGCAGCCTTATTAACGGTTGGTGCAGTAGTACTCGAAGCCAGTAATAAATTGCACCCGGATATATGGATTGTGACTACCAGTAAAAAGATAATTAATAGTAGCTTAGTTTTCATAGTTTCAGACCTTTACTTCCTGCGCCAGGTTACCTTCATTAATCGGTGGACTGGTTTTCCGGCTGGTGATTTTTTGTCCCATCCATTCATACTTTTTATTGATACTAAAGAAATCCAAATCAATCAAAAATAACCAGATAGATTTACTCTGGAGCCGCTGTTTGCGCGCCTGGTAAAATTTATTAGCGCTTAAAATATAGCTTGCCGCAGTTAGCTCACCTTTAGGTTTTACCTGATAACATTTCTCAAGGTGGGTTCTTTTTTCCAGATGAAATTCCAGCAGGTTTGTCGGAGAAGAGTAAGGGCTGGATAACCAGAATTCCTGGTTACTCCGTAAGCCATAATAGAATCCATCTAACTCCCGATTCGTTGTTAAGTATGACCAGTTATCTCCCAGTTCAGATAACAAGGTACAAATGATCGGACGCGGGCGATTTAATGGATTGGTAATCAGGTTAACTTCGGCAAAACACTGATAGGTTGGATGAACAAATAACCGGATAAAGCCGGTCATCTTTGTTCTTGGCGCAGTGTTAATTGAATAATCACCCAGAAAGGTAAAGCCCGCTTTTTCCAATTCGTTGGTGTAAGCTAGAATCCCATCCAGTTCGCTGGCATTAATGATGGTTGGCGATTGCGCCGCGCTGGTTGCCGCAAAATCTACGCGATCAGCCAATGATTGCAGGAGCTGCCGCTTGATAGAGCGAGCTTTCCAGATGCCAAACAAAATTCCGACCGGAATAATAATCACCAGCGCCGGAAGATGATATTCATCCAGAATTGTCCGGGGGAAATATCCGGGCGAGGTGAATAACCATCCTATCGCAAGGCCCAGAAGGGCGGATAAGAGCGGCATCCCGAGCAGCGGAATTTGTTTACCTTTGGGTAGTTCGGTAGTCACCTTTTGCGTCGGGTGAATGAGTGGATTGTCAGATGATAGTTCGACTATTTCAGCTTGGCTGGTATAGCGGGAATTATCTATCTCGACAAAATCAAGTAATAGCTTCACACGCTGTTCAGAAACCGAGTATTTAGCAGCAATTGAATTTACTCGCTCTATTACAGACGGATGGGTTAACAATTTACTATTTAACTTACCCCAGGCTATCGGTTCTAAATTAAGTTTGCCAAGTTTTACTAAAGCTGTAATCGCGGCTTCAGGATCGCCAGTCAGGTTAATACTTCCGGCATCGGCGGCAAGCTCAAATCGTCGCGCAACATACAATTCGATCAGCGTCGAAACTACAATCGAAAAGACGACGATGACAGGTAAGGCGCTGTTAGCGACAAATTTAATCAGCCACGGAGAAAGGAACCCCAGGATCGTCAACGCTACTCCTAACAGAGGCATGATGATGACGACAAGCGGGAAAGCAAGCAGTGAGCAGAATGCTCTTTTACTGTCGTGCTTAAATTGTAAATGAGAGATTTCATGCGCCGCAATAAAGTCAATTTCACGGCGGCTGAATTTACTCAGTAAATACTCCGTTAACAAAATATTATTACCGGAAGACGAAAAAGCATTAGCCGTTTTGCCATTGGTATCGGCAATCAGAAAGACCTGTTGTAATTTTACGCCTGCCTCATTGGCAAAATTAAATGCCCGGTGGCGCAATTTTCCGTTTGGTAAAATATAAGGATTCAAGCCCAAAGCCTTCCACTGCCATTTTGCCAGAACTGATTGTAAAAGTGCATAAAGCAAAAAGAAAAATACACATTGCCGATACTCGGAACTGATTAACGAAAAAATCCCATTGTAGAGCAACAGCAGCGGCAGGATGCGCACCGTAACAGCTAATGTCGCCTGTTGGATGAGCGAGGGGATATTTTTCTGCTCCTCTTTTATGCGACTGATGAAATATTGCCAGAGCGCATCGCAAACTAACCCGGTCAGCATCGGCGGCACGACATACAAAACTATTCTGGTCGAAGTCGTAATCCAAATCGAATTAGCATTCATCCACGGCGAGAAAAAGGCCTTGAGATTGGCGTAATACATCGAAGCCCACCACAAAATAGGCAGAAAATGCCCAATGAGGTTGATCAACCCGAGCGAGGAAATAGTAACGGCGGATTTTTGCTGCTGCTGTTTCCTCAATAAGGAATTACCCAGCAGAAACGCCAGAACGATGGGAAGGGTTAACAACGAGGCAAGGATGAGGAAGCGGATAATTATCTGTTGCTGCGTATATCCATAAGCCAGGCGCAGTGTTTTGATGGTGGTTCCATCAGTGGGAATGTGATAGGCCAGATAACCATCTTTATCAATCGGGAGCGCACTGCTTTCCTCCGATGGCGTAAAATCCGGGAAGCCATAATTTGGATGAAAAATCGTAGCGTCTAATTTGGTAACTCCGACGGATTTCAATTCGGTGAGTAACACGGTCAGCTTTATTTCATCTTCAATCCTCTGACCCTGCCGGTGGAGGACCGATTTTTTAGTACCGAAATAAACATACACAAATTGAGCTGGCACTGAGCCATTGCTGGCGGTTTCATCACTGGTTACTGCTTCCGGGTTCCCTAGGATTTCAAAATTCAGGGCTTTACTAATTGCGGTAATCTGGGCGGAGGTTAACGCCTCATTGCGGGTTAGCTGAAAGATCAAATCTGCCTGATTTTCCGGCGCTATGCGAATGGTCAGATGGGCGGTATTAAAATCAGGCTCAGGGGTATCCTGCGCAGTTATGGCTGCGAAAAAGAGAAATAGACAGAAGGCGAGCAAGCCCAATGAACACGGACGGAATGGCATATTTTTTCGGTCCTGACTTCCGAAATAACCCTCACCAGCACACACCAAATTATTATTTCGTTAATTAAGTCAGATTGTTCGGGAGGCACGATAGCTGATGATATTTATAAGCCTGGGGTTTCACGGCTTTTGGGCTGGCAGACTATAACATGCGGCTGAGAAAATTTAATTCTGATAAATTTATTGCGAATTGATGTCGGAGCGCAGCGTTTCCTGCACTCCAATCAGATAAGGCGGAAGTCCGCAGTTGGCAGCGCTCCATTTCCACGCGAAACCGGCACGAAGAAACGTAAAAGTCCCCGCTGTCATTTGATTAGTCTTATCCTGCTCGTTGGGAAACAGACAGGTGGCAACTCCGCCTTCGCTGAACACGAGTAAATACAGGTACCCGGCAGCGTCTGATGTAATGTCATAAGAAATTGTTTCACCAATGCGGTAGGAAGTTTTCTGTTGATGTGTGCACAAAGTGAGTTTGATTTTTGACCGTGGATTCGCCAGCGCCGTCGAAATAGTTGTCGCCTGTGTTTTGTCAGTCAGCGCAAAAATAGCTTTATCCGCCAACGGCACATTCGAAATTATTTCAACCTGTGGCTGCTGATCGCCATCCAGTTTTCCGCTTTGATGTAATAAATCTATCTGCGCTTTGAGGCGAGACTGAAGTAACTGCACGGTCGGAATGTCACCGCGCTAGGCCTCCACAAACGCGTAAGACAGTACTCCACGATATTCATTATTAATCTGGACAGGAAAAGCTACCTGCTTTGAATTCGCGGCAGAAATCACCACGATGTGTGCGGTGAGATTTTTCATACTTCGCCTATTTGTGCTTGAGAATGAGCGGAATCGCTATCGGTTGCGACAACTGTTCCGGTGAAGTCGTCACGTAAGCATCACCGGATTTATCTTCCAAATATAAATCACGTCCGCGTTTCAGTGCTCGACTGTTGAGCGCTGCCATTAAAATATCTCGTGTCAATTTGCGGCTCTTGTTTGCTGGGAGATTTGCCCAGGAGAATCGCCTGGGATGGCACAAAGACATCCTGATAGGTGGGCTTCCCTTTTCCTTTGTCTTTACTTTGCAGTTCAATCATTTTGAGTAACACGCAGGTAAAAAAAGCCGGTAGGTTTTCCTTCTACTTCAATCTCACCCGAAACCTGCGTCACTTTGGATGAAGCAAGGACCAGATATTTTCCCTGTAAATCGCGCGACCTTACTTCACGTGAAGTTTTAGGCCTGCGGATTGCCTGGAATTGTGTCCCCAGCGCAACAGTGAGCGGCAGAGATTTGACGTGGTAATTCGCATCCAGACTTCTGCCAATTGACCCGGAATGGCAACTGTCAGAAATAAATACAACCGTGCAACCGCTGCGCGTGAAGCCCTGAAAGAGCGCGAATAATTCAGCATCCAGAATCATGTTGCCCCAGGGCTTGCCGCTGCCACTGCCGCCGGTATCGCTGGGGCAAATGGCGGCATCATATTTGCCGGGCGGCGCAATTAATTCATTGGTGTGCGGCAAACGCATCTCCGGCAGAGTTTCGGTTTCATCCTGCTCTTCGGATTTGTCATCAGGAAAAAGACTGCCGTGCCCAGAGTAGTGAAAGACAAACAGATCGCCGCTTTTGACTTTGCTCTGAAAGGCCTGAATTTTGCCGATAATGCCGTTGCGTGTCGCTTGTGCATCAGCGATGAGTTCAGTGTTTTCCCGGCTGAAGCCAAATTCCTAGATTAAAGCTTCACGCATCTTTGTGGCATCGGACACGCAGCCATATAATTGTTGCGCTGGTCCCATATTTGGATATTTATTAACGCCGACGAAAAGCCCCTACTTCTGGGGCTGGCTGGCGGATTGCGCCGTCACGCTCAGCGAAAAAATAGCTAAGTAAAGCAGTGGTAAAACAATTGCCAGGGAAAGTTTTAAAGTAAGTGAAGATTTAGTAAACATCGTTTCCTCGTGCGGTAACTGATCAGGACTCGAATAAAATTCGCAAAATTGTGGAAGTGTAAGAAAAGAAATTACTCTCAAACATAAAACGCAGGAAATATAACAAAACTGGTTCACCCGCGGGATAAATATTTTCAGCTTCAAATCCAGACGCAGACGGATTGATTTCAGGCACTCGCCTATTAATCAGCGAAATGCTAAATTACTCAGCCATGGCTCCAGACCGCAATCAAATCCGCGCTATCGTCCGCGAAGCTTTGGAAAAACAGGCTTCGCAAACAAGTCCGCAACCATCCGAACCAGTTGACGAATCGCTCAAAGATGTTATCACCGAAGCCGAGATAAAAAATTTACCCGTCGGCGGAAATTTATTGATACGGGAAGATGCGATTATTACTCCGTCAGCGCAGGATGCGATGCGGGAAAAAAATATCGTTGTTGCGTATCGCGCCCGCGCTAAAAAATCCAGCCGATCTCGCATCATTGCACTTGGAGCCGATCACGGCGGCTTTGAGATGAAGGAACTGCTCAAGAAATATCTGCTCGAAGCTGGTTATCAGCCACGCGATTTCGGCACCTTTTCATCCGAGGCGGTTGATTACCCCGATTTCGCTCACGCCGTAGCTCGAGCTGTCGCGGACGGTGTTTGCGAGCTTGGAATTATTTTCGATGGCGCGGGAATTGGCTCCTGCATGACGGCAAATAAAGTGCCGGGCATTCGGGCGGCAATGTGTTACGACGCAGCGACCGCCAAAAATTCTCGTGAGCATAATTATGCGAATGTGCTGACGCTCGGTGCGAAAATGATTAGCAATGAAAAAATGTGGGAAATTGTGAGCGCGTGGTTGACTACGGACGAAGGCGAAGTCCGGCACGGCAAGCGCGTCGCCAAAATTATGACAATTGAAAAACAGTATTTACGCTAATTGGTATTTTTTTGAACGGCGGGTAGAAATAGTAAAAGCCACCAGAAATGCCCCGTTATCTCTGATGGCTCCTACTATTAGTTGCTTTCTAATTTGACTACTACCGCGAAAGCAAGGTCATTATACATTTCCTTTTGTTCAATACAACTAAAAAATGTTCAAAAGAGCAACTATTTATTAAAATTCAATCATTCCAGTCATTTAGACTGAATAAATATGTTAACAGGACTGATATTTCGTCAGTTGGCTAACCATTAATTTGTGAGATCACTAATTTTTTTCAACTTCAGGATAAGTCAAAAATGAAAATCCCGGCTCTGCTCATCTCTGCGCTGCTTGTTTTTATACTATTCTCTCAATCCGCTGAATTCGATTTGCTGATTGCCAATGGTCACATCGTTGATGGCACAGGCAATCCATGGTTTGCCGGAGACATTGCAATCAAAAACGGCAAAATCGTGGAAATCGGAAATATCGCCGCCAATCGAGCCGCAAAAATAATTGATGCCAAAGGATTGATTGTTGCGCCCGGTTTCATTGACGTTCACACGCACATCGAAGGCAATATCAAAGAATTACCGACCGCAGATAATTTCCTGCGAATGGGAGTGACTACCGCAATTACCGGAAATTGCGGCGGCTCGGAGTTGCCGCTTGGAGCCTGGTTTTCCGAACTGGAAAAAACGGGCGTCTCAATTAACGTTGCCTCCCTCGCCGGACACAACAATATTCGCCGCACCGCGATGAACGGAGATTTTGATCGTGCGCCAACTCCTGAAGAATTACAGAAAATGCGCGATTTAATGGAGCAGGCGATGAATGATGGCGCAGTGGGTTTGTCGACCGGATTAATTTACATTCCCGGAACCTATGCCAAAACCGATGAAATCGTTGAGATTGCAAAAATCGCGGGCCGGCGCGGCGGCGTTTACGCCTCGCATATGCGCAACGAAGGAATCAATGTAGATAAATCAATCAAAGAAACGTTGAGTATTGGCGAGCAGGCGAATTGTCCGGTTGAAATCTCGCATTTCAAAGTCGCCAGCCGCAAACGCTGGGGCGACAGCGCTCTGACTACGAAAATGATTGTTGACGCCCGCGCTCGTGGTCAACAAGTCACCGTAGACCAATATTTATACACTGCCAGCAGCACCAATCTCGGCACTCAGTTTCCATCGTGGGTTTTTGATGGAGGCAAAACGAAATTTGAAGAACGCATGAATGACCCGCAAATTCGCGCCAAAATAAAAAGCGAAATGATTGCCGACAAACTCAAAGGTGGTTATACGGACTTCTCGAATGCTTATGTCGCCAGCCACAAAGCCAATCCGAAATTCAACGGTAAAAATATTCCCGAAATCACGCAAATGGTGCGCGGCAAAACGGATGTTGAAGAGCAGGCGGAACAAATTATTGCCATGCAACTGGCCGGTGGCGCCGCGATGATTTACCACACGATGTCGAATGAAGATGTCGCACGCATTTTCCAGCAACCATTTACGATGGTCGCATCGGATAGCGGAATCCATTCGCTTGACGGCGACTCTGTCCCACATCCACGCGGCTTCGGCAATAATGTTCGCGCTTTGGGATTATTTAGCCGCGAGAAAAATCTTGTCAGTTTGGAAGAGGCGATTCGCAAGATGACTTCCCTGCCCGCGCAAACTTTCAAATTGTGGGAGCGCGGAATTTTGCGTCCGGGCATGGTGGCGGACATTGTAATCTTTGACGAAAAGACAGTCGGAGATCGCGCCACATTTCAACAGCCGAACCAGTTTGCAACGGGTATTGATTACGTGCTTGTCAACGGACAAATCGTCATCGAAAAAGACAAACACACCGGCGCGAAGGCAGGAAAAATATTACGCAGTAACCGTAAAAACAATTGATGTTATTGGAGATAAAATGAACAAAGTAAAATGGGGCATTCTCAGCACTTCAAAATTCGCCCAGACCAAAGTAATTCCGGCGATGCTGCAAGGCACATACACCGAAGTCGCAGCCATTGCTTCGCGCGATCTGGCGAAGTCGCAGGCAGCCGCCAAAAAATTCGGCATTCCGAAAGCGTATGGCTCGTATGAAGAATTGCTGGCGGATCCCGACATTCAGGTAATTTACAATCCGATGCCGAATCACCTGCATGTGCCCTTTGCAATCAGGGCGCTCGAAGCAGGAAAAAATGTGCTGTGCGAAAAGCCGATTGGATTGAACTCCGCCGAGGCGCAACAACTGCTGGCGACGGCCAGGAAATATCCGCACCTCAAGGCGATGGAAGCCTTTATGTATCGGCTGCATCCGCAATGGCAACGCGCCAAAGAAATCGTTAAGTCCGGCGGGATTGGTGAACTAAAAACAATTCAGTCGTTCTTTTCATATTTCAATCGTGAGGAAAATAATATTCGTAATAATCCTGTCATTGGCGGCGGCGGGCTGATGGATATTGGCTGTTATAACATTTCGTTTTCCCGCTTCATCTTTGACGCAGAGCCAAACCGAGTGTTAGGCATCCTTGAGCTTGATCCCGAATTTCAGACGGATCGCATCACTTCCGGCATTTTGGATTTTGGGGATGGCACGGCAACGTTCACTTGTTCGACGCAGTTAACGTCATATCAACGCTGCAATATTTTCGGCACGGAAGGCCGCGTGGAAGTTGAAATCCCGGTCAATGCGCCACCTGATAAACCCTGTAAAATCTGGCATCAGCGGGGTGACAAAATCGAGGAAATTACGTTTGCGATTTGCGATCAGTACACCATCGAGGCCGATACGTTTTCGCTGGCAGTATTGAACAATACGCCCGTGCCTACGCCGCTGGAAGATGCGGTAGCGAATATGCGCGTGATGGAATCCATCAGGGAAAGCGGGCAAAGTAATCAATGGATCACGTTGTAGGAGGAATTAGGATTTGGGATTTAGAGGTAGTAGCCATGATCATGGAAACGAAAGCTAAATCCCAAATCCTAATTCCTGAATCCTGGCTGGCGCTACAATCCCGCCCGCAAATACGCAATTAAATCCGCCATCTGTTGCTTATCAAGCATTATTTCAAACGCGCCTGGCATCAGCGACATGTTCGATGCTTTGATCTCCTTCACATTCTTGCGCAGGATCGAAGTATCGCCGTCAAGTCCGCGCAACGTAATCGCTCCCAGCGTTTCATTCGCCAGCACTCCGTTGCGAATTCTGCCGTCATTCGTCGTCACGATATAATTCACAAAGCGCGGTTCAATCGCGTAGCTCGGATTCAAAATCGAAGTTAGTAGTTCATCTTTCGATTTATTGTTTACGCCCGAAAGATCAGGCCCGATGCGTCCACCTTTATTTGGCAAATGGCACTTCGCGCAATTCTGCTCGAAGATTGGTTTGCCGCGTGTTTGCTCTCCGTTCATCGTGAGGACATCTTTGTAATTCGCCATAGCCTGTCCGCGATCATCGCTGGAGCCTTTAAATAAAGCCCTTGCGCGGTCTACGACCGTTTGCTCAGGATGATTGTAAAGTCGTGCGCGCATCTCTTCGCCGAGTGCAGTTTTCTCGATCTTTTTTTCTTCGACGGCTTGCAGCAGAATTTTCATCCGCTCTTTTTCGCTGAGCATCGCTTCCAAAACTTTGGCGCGAACGTCAGGCGTGTAGCTTTGCCAGCCCGCGAGCAACGACGAAGCTACGGACGCTTCATCAAACGAAGCCAGCGATTCGACTGCCGCCGCTTTGATTTCTCCGGCATCGCCCGAAGCCAGAATTTTTTGTAGCACAGGCGCAACCGTAGCGAAATTCCCACCACGCAAAGCCCGAATCGCAGAAACTTTTTTCTTCGGATCAAGATCAGCTTTCGCAAGGTCGCTCATCGCTTTGTCAATTAATCCCTTGAGTTCAAAAAATCGAGCAATATCCCATGCAATTTTACTTGTCGCGTCATTGCCATGATTCAGAAATGGCATTAGGGCAATTTCAATATTTCTGCCTTTCAGGTTTCGAACATCGGATAAATTTAGACCTTTAAGTAACCCGTTCAGTCCAGCAGTTGGGTCTATATATTTACTCAATTCATTGAGATAATTTGTTACTTCTATGGAATCATGCTTTGCGCCAATCAAGGAGCCGAGCTGTGCTGTCAGGTCGCCGTATTCAAAATTTACATCCCTAGTTTTCAATGCTTGGAAGAACCGCGATGCTTCGTCATTCACTGAACTCAAAATAGCTAAACGAAACCAAGAATCCAGAGGGTGCTCGAAAGCAATTTCTACGAGGGCATCGAATGCGCGAGGATCTTTGATATTTCCAAGAGTCAAAGCAAGTTGAAATTGCACGCGAATATCTGGGTCATTTGTTAAGGAAAGTATTTTTTCAAATAATTTATCTGATCGTACTTTTCGTTCTGTTTTGGCTAGAACATTTTCTTTTGCATTTAAGTCATGATCTGGTACATAAACAGGGCTTTTAGTACCTATTAGCAACTCGCTCAATCGTAGTCCATGTTCTCGAATCACCGGAGACTTATCATCGAGGGCTTCCATGATCTGCGCATGTGGCAAGATATAAAAACCACGAAGAGTATTTAATGCATGGATTCTCCCCAAAATTGTTGTACTGTGGCTTGCCATTTCAATCACTTTGGGGACTACGCTTCTGTCCTGGCGTTCGACCAATAGACGCTGCGCCGTCATTCGATGCCAACCGTTTGGATGTTCTAAAAGATTTGCCAATTCCTCGCTACTCGCCTTGCTCAAATTTGGCTTCAAATTCCGCGTCGTCTGCCCTTTATTACTGACGATTTTGAAGATGCGTCCCATCGTATCTCCGGCGTAAAAATCCATTCCTTTTTTGATTTCTTCGGGGATAGATTCGGGCGTTTCAATGAAGAGGCGATAGACATCCATCACGTACAAATTGCCGTCGGGCGCATTTGCAAAATTGCACGGACGGAACCATTGATCTTTTGACGCGATGAATTCTGTCCCGTCTTTGGAGCGGCTCGCTTTGAAGGTCACTCCGTCCGGCGTAATCACATCGCGGTGAATTAAATTCGCGCTGACATCGCCGACAAACGCATTATTGCGATATTCGGCAGGCCACGCGTCTCCGGTATAAATCGTAAGACCACTCGCTCCCGTGAAATATCCGCCAACGTATTCTTTACGATTCAAGCCGTTTTCGTCGTAGCGTTTTTGCCGCACTTCTGTCCGCTGCTTGCGCCATTCCTGCGGCCCCGTCAGCGGAAACATTGGCGACGAAGGCTGTCCGTGATCTGAAATATCTTGCTGGTACGCCGGAATTTCCAGCAGTGGGGCGCGGGCGGCGTACTGCATCGGCAGGACTACATTGCGAATATGCTGCGTATTATTGCAGATGAACTGATTGCCCCATTCATCAAACGACGAACCGAATTGCGCCGGCCCGCTGGCGGCTTCAAATTCTGAGGTGACTGGATTGAAGCGAAAATCTGCGCCTCGAATCATGACTGCCGGATGATTCGGTTGATCGGGAGCCGTAATTTTTCCGTCGTTGCCGTTGTTCGCCGCGTAAATCCAATTATCCAAACCGTACCGCAAATTCGTGATCCGCGCTTCGGGATTCACTTTTGGAAAACCTGTATACAAAACTTTTCGGATGTCCGCTTTGCCGTCTCCGTCGCTGTCTTTCATGTACAAAATATCCGGAGCACTGGTGACGAACAATCCACCTTTCCACGGTAAAATTCCGCTCACTTCTAAAACGTTATCGGCGAAGATAATTGACTTCTCATATTTGCCGTCACCGTCTACATCTTCGAGCATGCGAATGCGTGAACGCGCTGGTTTGCCCGCCGGAGGATCATCGGGATAATCCAACATTTCCGCGACGTAGATTTTCCCGTCTTCGTCAAACACCATTTCGACCGGAGACATCACCTGCGGTTCTTTCAGGAAAACTTCGGCGTGAAAATCTTCGCTGAATTGCATCGCCGCGAGCGATTGTTCGGCGGTGTAGGCGGGTTGTTCGGAGGAGGTTTTATTTTTGCAGGAGCCGACGAAAAGAAGGCTGAGCAAAATGATAGCAAGTGCACTTTGGGTAATGTTTACAGGCATAGATGGTGACTACGAGACAATGCGGAAGCCTGCACGAAGTAAGGGCGCACACTTACTTCGTGCGTGTTTCTGCAATCCGTGAATTATTCTGCTTTCACTTTGATGACGAAATAGGTGAATGCTTTATCAACCAGCAACTGATGCGGCATGCGGTGTGGAATATGGACTACATCGCCGGTGACTAATTTTCTCTTTTCGCCACCTTTGATGCTGTCGCCGCGTGTTTCGCGGGCATCTTCCTGTTTTTTTGGATTGACGACTTCGCCGCCAATTACCAGTGTCGCCTCGCCCGATTGCACGATAAAATAATCGTCCATGTGATCGTGAACTTCAGGAATGCCATTAGCTTCGCGGTGACTAAGCGCTACATTGCTGGAGCCGTAATCCGCTAACTTATTGCTCGAAGTTTTATTCGGCCCGGCAACTTTTTCGTGCAAAGGTTTTTCCTGCGCTTTTAAATCTTTGCCGAGCCAATGCGCGAAGTTCGGCAAGTCTACAGGCATTTTTGCAACCGCCATCGTAGCGACGATGAGCAATAAAATTAAGGGTGATGT
>JANMKB010000076.1:0-2917 GCA_031371805.1 Blastocatellia bacterium
CAGCGCTTCCCGTCGCCAACGAATTCCTGCGCCTGCATCGGGAAATGAGCAACGAGAGCGTACCTTTCCACGTCCACAGCCTGGATGGTTCCGAGAACCGTTGAGCCAGAGCCAGAATAAGAAATAATTCGCACTACGCGGAAAACGATTGAGGAAATTGTTTTCCGCGTTTTTGTTTGTCAAGAACAAATGTGGTAAGAAATGTGAAGGAGGAAGTGCAGCGATGTCTTTACCAAATGAAAAGTCGTCTTCGATAATTAATGAACTGAAAGAAAAAGAGGAAATCAGAGCAGGTATAGCTCGTCTCAAGGCAGCAACTACTTCTGCCAGAGGTCGGAAGCTCCTTGAACTGTCCGCTCGTATTCTTGAGACAGAAGCTCCATTGCTTGAGTTAGATGAAATCAACGCCTCCCTTGGGCGTGAGTATAACTATGAATGAGATTCTGACTTTTCTGGATGCGGGAGTTTTACTTGCCGCTGCTCGCACCACTTCTTCTCATCGCCTCAAAGCTCTGACAGTTCTTGCAGACTCCAGGCGGAAATTTGTAACAACTGATTTTGTTAAGCTTGAGACAACCTTGAAATGTGACTATCACGGTTGTCAACAACAAGTGGAATTTTACGAAGAGTTCTTTGTTAGCGTAGATGTATTCCTTGATGATGTTGAGGCTATAATTTCGGGAGCTTATCAGGTTGGAAAACAATTTGGTTTGAACGCGATGGACGCTTTACATATATCTGCTGCAATGTTTGCGCAGGCAGATGAATTTATTACTACCGAAAGAACTAATTCTCCATTTCAAAATGTAAAAGGAATCAAGATCGTTTCGATCTGCTAATTATGAATGACGCACCTGTAATTCCCGCATTAACCCCACCCCGCAGAATTCTGCTTGGCCCCGGTCCTTCACCTGTAGATGACCGGGTCTTGCGCTCAATGGCTGCGCCGCTCGTCGGGCATCTTGATCCGCTTTTCATTCGCACAATGGATGAAATTCAGACAATGCTGCGCTATGTGTTTGAGACGAACAATCGCCTGACGATCCCTGTTTCCGGTACTGGCAGCGCGGGGATGGAAGGCACTGTCACCAATTTGCTGGAACCCGGCGAAGAGATTGTGCTGTGCATCAACGGCTATTTTGGCGAACGCATGTTCGATATGGTGTCACGGCTCGGAGCCAAACCAATCCGCGTCGAATGCGAATGGGGCGGCCCCGTAGACATCGAAAAAACCAGAGAAGCGTGGCGCAATTCCAACGCGCAGGTTTTGTTTGTCGTGCAGGCGGAAACGTCCACAGGCGTTTTGCAGGACCTCGCGCCGCTTCATGAAATCGTCAAAGAACGCGATGGTTATTTAATCGTAGACGCCGTGACCAGCCTCGGCGCACATTCCGTTGGCGTAGACCGCAACCACATTGACGCCTGTTATTCCGGCACACAAAAAGCATTGTCCTGCCCGCCTGGGCTTTCGCCCGTAACGTTTAGTGACCGCGCCATTGCGAAAATCAAAGCACGCCAAACCAAAGTCAGCAGTTGGTATCTTGATACAAGTTTGCTGACAGCATATTGGGACAGCCCCGCCGGAACGCCGCGCACCTATCATCACACCGCGCCAATCACGATGAATTACGCCTTGCACGAAGGCTTGCGCATTGTCGCGGAAGAAGGATTGGAAGCACGCGCCAAACGCCACGAACGCAATCACAACGCTTTGGTTGCAGGCGTCGAAGCGATGGGTTTAGGCATGCACGTCGCGCCTGAATATCGCCTGTGGACGCTCAACGCCGTCAGCGTTCCCGAAGGCGTAGACGATGCCAAAGTCCGTGCGCGTTTATTGAATGAATTCGACATCGAAGTCGGCGGCGGACTTGGCGCATTAAAAGGCAAAATCCTCCGCGTCGGATTGATGGGTTCAGGCAGCACGGAAAATAATGTGCTGTTGTTATTGGCTGCGCTGGAAAAATGTTTGAAGGCGGAAGGATTCACGCCGAAAGATTCTGGAGTGAGTGCGGCAGCGGATTTTTACGCAAAGTAATTTCAAGTATTCAGGGAAAGTCAGGTTGCACAAATTAAAATTACCTGGGACATAAAAGAATACGCCAACTGGCAAAACATTGAAGCAGAAAAAGCACTCACAGTCGAAATGGCTGAAAAGGCGAAGGAATTTGTTTATAAAGGAAGCGAGATTTATCAAACCAACATTAAGTTCGCTCATTCGGACTAAACAAGCGTCCGCCAAAGACATCGGCACATTTTGATATTTTAAGGCTAAATTTTTGATGGCATCAAACTCGTCAGCTCAGCAAGGCTGAAATCTATTTTAACCGCACCCGTTTCGATAAAATCATAGACGGCTTTGCTTGAACCTAACATTCTTTGCGTCAGAAAACAGGATTCGGCAACAACGGCTTCGCAAGTTAGCAAAGGCGTGGGCATTGTGCTGATTTTTTCAACTGCCCATTTGTGAAATTGGTCACGGGCGAATAAAACGGCTACCAAACTTCCCGTATCAAGCAAAATAATTTCGCTCATTCGCCAAAGCCTTCCAAATGTTTTTTGTTGGTCGAAAGGTCGGTTGGTGCTTCCGCATCAATCACACCAAATAAATGACTTGCCACGTCTGCCACAGTTTTGTTCGATTCTTCTTCAACCTTGACAATGATTTGAACGCGAGTATTCGGCTTGATTTTAACTTGCTTTTCAGGACGAAAAACTACGCCGTCAAAAATTGCTTCATAAGTTTGAGTCATACTTTTTACCTCAAATTAAATTTTAGCATATTTTTCAAAATTCGCGTTTCTTCGCTTGATTCGCGGGCTGAACTTTATTTCAGACATTAAGATAATAATTCTGCAGGTGGACGCGAGCATTATTAAGCTAATATGAATTGAAAGGTTCTGCATAAGACAGACGGAAC
>JANMKB010000635.1:0-8423 GCA_031371805.1 Blastocatellia bacterium
TCTCCACTCTGCGCTTAAGTTACTGAGAGCAGCAAAATTCAATCCTTTGATGAAGCTTGCGCCTCTCACACTCCCTCAGCTCCCTTGACAAGATGTCAGCTAAATCGTAGCTCGACACCGAATTTTTAGCAGTACAACCACACATAAATCACACACCAGGAGATTAGATCATGAAAAAATTAATGCTATGGTTTCTCAGCCTTACAATGCTCATTAGCGTCGGTATCCCACCTGCGCCAGTACAAGCTCAGACGCCAAAAGACGAACCCGACAATACGCGCACCAAAGGGCGCATCTTGAAAAGCTATAAAGCTGAAGAGCCAGGAAAAGCTTCCGCCAGCGCAGGCAATGCCGCATCCAGCGCCGCTTCCCGACAAGCTGCCAAACGTCCGACGTGGGTCGAAAATGCTTTGGAACGCAGCTTTGAATTCCTCGGTAAAAAAAATGTAACCAGCGCCACAACCGGAATTGAATCCGCCAGTCCAACGTCACGCAACGCACGCAAAGATTTTGCTTTAGTTAGCGCCGAGCAGGATGATTTGGGGTTGACGCACGTGCGTCTTAACCAATTACATCAAGGCGTTCGCGTGTTTGGTGCGCAGGTCGTGACCCATCTGGATGCCAAAGAAATGCGGACCACCAGCGGTCACAATTTTGAAGAACTGAATGTTGAGAACACGCCGGTTCTGAGTGAAGCGCAGGCGATTGAAGCCGCCCAGTCAGCGCTGAAATTCGGGGGCAAATTTGCCGAGGAACCACAGGCTGAACTCGTAGTTTTGCCACATGCGATTTTTAAGGACGAAGATGATCAGGGCGCAACGCTGGTTTATCGTGTCGAATTGAAAATCGAAGACGGAACCGAAGCCACCGCCAATCATCAATATTTCGTCAATGCCAAAGATGGCAGCATCGTCTGGAATTATGACGCGCTTGATCACGGCACTGGTTTCAGTTTGTACAGTGGCGCGGTTGGCATTACGACGCTGCCGACTTTCCATTTTCCAACTTTCACCTATTCAATGCAGGACAATTCTCGTGGTGGAATGGAAACGCAAAATGTGGCGAGTGGCGGCGGTGTTTTTCAGAAAGACTGGGTTGACGTTTGGGGCAATGGCTTAGCCGGCAACCCTGAATCCGCTGGCGTAGACGCACATTTCGGGGCGGAGAAAACCTGGGATTATTACAAATACGTTTTCGGACGGTTAGGAATTGACGGAGCGGGTTATAAAATGGTCAACCGTGTACATTACGGAACCAATTATAACAACGCCTTCTGGAACGGTTCATTAATGACTTACGGCGATGGCGATGGAACACGCTTCACGCCGTTAGTTTCCGTAGATGTCGTCGGCCACGAAATTACGCACGGCTTGACGCAAAAAACAGCGGGTCTGATTTACTCCAAAGAATCCGGCGCGTTGAATGAATCTTTCTCAGACATTTTTGGCACCGCCGTCGAATTTTACTCAGGCATCAACCCCGATTATCTGATCGGCGAAGATTGCTACACGCCGGGAATTGCCGGAGATGCCCTGCGCAGCATGTCGAATCCCACGCTGTATGGTAACCCGGATCATTACTCGCACCGTTATACTGGAACAGCCGACAGCGGCGGCGTGCATTCCAACAGCGGCATTCAAAACAATTGCTTCTACCTGCTGGCGGCGGGCGGTACAAACTCCACCAGCGGAATTCATGTCACGGGCATTGGGCGTCGTAAAGCCGAGTATATTTTTTACCGCGCTCTGACCACTTACCTCAGCCCCAGCGACCGTTTTATTGATGCGCGTCGTTGGACGTTACAGGCGGCGACTGATATTTACGGCTTTGGCAGCACGGAATACAACACGGTCGCCACAGCGTGGAGAGCGGTCGGCGTTCCCTACATTGTTTACGGCGCGATTCGTGCGAAATGGGATGGTCTGGGCGCGGAGGCTGGCTTCCTCGGCATGCCAACTACGGATGAACTCAGCACGGCTTGTGGCGGCGGACGCTTCAATCATTTCGAGGGTGGTTCAATTTACTGGACACCCGCGACCGGCGCCCACGAAGTTCACGGCGCAATTCGTGGCGAATGGGCGAGCCTCGGTTGGGAATGCAGTTTCCTTGGTTTCCCGCTGACAGACGAAACAGTAACGCCTGATGGAGTTGGTCGCTTCAACCATTTCCAGGGTGGCTCGGTGTACTGGACGCCCGCGACCGGAGCGCACGAAGTCCACGGAGCGATTCGTGACAAGTGGGCAAGCCTGGGTTGGGAACGAAGCGCGTTGGGTTATCCGACCAGCGACGAACAATCATGGGCCGGAGTTGGGCGCGTCAGCCACTTCCAGCACGGCTCAATTTACTGGCATCCATTATTTGGCGTCTTTGTAGCCTGAAGCTGGATTGGCCTTTATTAAAAGTACCGCGAGCCGTAACGAGCGCTGCACTTTCTCAAGTGACGCTCATTACGGCTCGCGGTACTTTTCACTTGAGCAATTAGCTCAGTACCAATTTCTCGCCATCCCACCGCCAGACAATTTCCTGACCCTGTAAATGAACTCCGCCGAACCAGCGATCTATGCCGTTGAGTTTGATTTGATTGGCCTGACCTGCAAGGACGGCGCGTCCGGTGTCGGTCAGGATTAATTGTTGCGCCAGGGAATTTTTGTCGGACAGTGTTAATGGTAAGAAAAATTCTGCGCCGCTTGCCACTTTGAGCAACGGCTGCGCACCTTCGCAAAGTCTTTGCAGATAACTCCAAAAAGTAGAGTCACCCATAAAAACAGCTTCTTCCAGCGCTTGATCCGCACGAAAGATTTCGGACGGCGTGTGATTTCCGGCGGCGATGGCGGTGAGAATTTGTTGCTCGCTTCGTCCGAGCCCATTAACGCTCGAAGGGAATTGTTGCAGGTGACGCAGCAGCGCATTGTGCAGAAATGGCAAGGCTGAAGTATTACCAGAAATCAATTTTGTGATTTCTGTCGGATCACTGGCGGTAAAGGCCTGCCACGTGGCGCGGCCTAATTTTATCTGTTCACGAGTAAGCAATTTGCGTTGTGGATAGAGCGCCGCCAGTTGGTTTGCATTTAATTGACCAAGCCCAAAAAAAGGCTGCACGCCGGGATATTCGCCAATGCAAATCAGCTTGAGTTTGGTGGGAATTAACAAATCACAGGCAGCGAACCAGGCAAGAACCTGGATCAGTTGCAATTGATCGTAAAGATCGTGCTCAAACCACAAAATTACTTCGTCGTGTTCCTGGAAACGGGAAAGTAATTGATCGCGTTCGGCAAAACCTTTTTCCACTTCCAGAAAGTTGCCCCAGCCCTGTGCCGCAATGAATTCAGCACGAATCCGGCTTAAGTTCGCAAGCGACAAATTGGCTGGTACAGGGCCTTCGTGCAACACGTCGCGCCAGGCCAGGATTTGACCGGAAAAGACAGCGTCTTGGATGGTTTCCACCGCGCTGTCGCCATTTGTGATGTGGAGCATATGAAAGATTATGAAATGCGCAGGGAGCTAATGCAAGGTAAGAGAGAAACAGCGGGCTGTCATTGAACTGCTTGCACGACAGGCCTCACAACCGCTATATTTTTCCTTTCCCCAAATTGAAAATATTGCTAAAGCGTTTGAGATTATTTATGGCAGACCAAACTATTACTGCGACTGAAACCAAATTTACGGCTGATGGCGCGACCGCTTCAGGTTATCTGGCGCGGCCCGCGCAAAACACCGCAGCCCCGGCGCTCATTCTGATCCAGGAATGGTGGGGCTTGAACGATCACATCAAAGACATTGCGCGACGTTATGCAGGCGAAGGCTTCATTACTGCTGCCGTAGACCTTTATGACGGCACAGTCACCAAAGATGCCGCCGAAGCTGGGAAGCTGATGGCCAGTCTTGACCCGACGCAGGCGTTGCAATATTTGCAGACGACGATCAATTATTTGCGTTCGTTACCGGAAGTAACCAGCATTGGTATCACGGGATTTTGTATGGGCGGCGTGTATACAATCCTCGCAGCCTGCCATAATTCGGTTGATGCGACTGTCGCTTTTTATGGAGTGCCGGATGACCTTTCGGTACTGGCGAATTTAAGTTGTCCGCTCCTGGCAATTGGCGGCGAAAAAGATCAGTGGATTACCGTTGCGAAAATGGAGCGTCTGAGCGAGACGCTCAAACAATATGGTAAAGACGGTGAGGTGAAAATTTATGCGGGAGCCGAGCACGCATTTTTTAATGATACACGCGCCGAAGTTTACAGCCCAACTGACGCGCAGGATGCATGGCAGCGGGCGTTGGGATTTTTCCGGCAGCATTTGAAATAATTTATGTTGAAGGATACGGTGGCAATAATTACGGGAGCTTCGTCAAAGATTTACCAAAGCGCTGGCAGTGCGGCGGGGTACGAATTTTTCCCGAACCGCAAAACGTACAGAAACTTCTGCTTTTTCTGCTTACGAAAAGCGTGAAATCGGTTATTCTCTGACTTCAGATGAAGTTGCATCGGTGATCATCTTAATGCTTGAGCAACCGCCTCAGGCCTGGATGAGCGAAGTGGTGTTGCGCCCCTTAAATATGGATTTGCGACGAATCATCAATTAGTCCCCAAACCGCACGAGGTCTCTCAGGCTATGGCTACCAAGCAAAATTACTCACCTAATGATCAGCCAGTTGCGACGCCTGTTCCGACGCTGGATGAATCATTGGCCCAACTTGAAGAAGCGCTGGATATTTTTGCGTTAAATCATGACCCAAAACAATTTGGAGAAGCAGGTGTTCTGACAGAGGATTCTGCTCAGCCTGCCACGCAAACGTCTGCTAAGCCGACATCGGCGGCGGCGGACGTGACGCTCAATCAACAGAAAGAAGCTGAGGTTAATGCGCTCAGAGAATTAACCAAAAAGGCAACAGGCGATCAACCGGCAAATATTCCGCAATGGACGGGTGGGGAAATGGTGGCGTTACAGATCGAAGATGAAGATGCGCCCAAACGCCGTTTTCCGCTTTTAACTGATGCCCGGATAAAAATGATTTTGCTGGCAGTAGGGTTAATCGCTTTCTTCGTGTTGATTGGTTATTTGATCTGGTGGAAACAGAAAAGTGATGCGACAAAACTGGCAGCGGCAAAACAGGAAGAAATCGAATTACGCACACCGCTGGCAACGCTCCCGCCGCCAGCCAGTGATGATCCGACTCCCGCGTCGGCACCTGTCGAAATAACTTCCGGCGACAAAACTCTGGCAGATAATATCAAACAAATTTTGGTGGCCTATAACCCCAATGCGGTTGGGACTCCGTACCGGATTGAGGTCAAAGATGGAATCGTGACCCTGAATGGTGAAGCGCGTAGTCAGATAGAAAAAGACGGAGCAGAAAGCGTTATCAAACCACTTGAGGGGATCAAAAAAATTGTCAATAACCTGAATGTCAAAGCGATGCCAGGCGCTCCGAGTGGAATGATTGCCTCAACGGGTCCGAACGGCCCTGTGATGTATCCGAAGGTCAATGATGTCGAAGCCAGAAAATTGGATGAGGCATATTTACGCGAGCTACAGGAAAATACCAAACGCGCTAAGGATGAGGCCAGTCGGCTTAACGCCTTAAATACTCCCGCCAGTAATCAGCGCCCCCCCGATGACGATGTGGCAAAGCGCGAGGCTGAAAACCTGCGTCGTTCGCAAACCGCTACAATTCAGAACGAGGAAACGGCAAAATTGCGGCAGGAAGCTGAAGCTCGCTTGAAGCAGGAGAAAGACGATTACGAGAAACGGATGGAAGCCGAGCGCAAAGCTGAGGCCGAGCGCCGGCAACGCGCCGAAGCAGCACGCCAGCCGAATGAATTACGTTCCGGGACAGTGACCTGGAGCGGCGTGGTGAAAGGTGTTGAGGACATTGTGATCGTTGGTTCATCAGCCTCCGTCAATCACGTTTCGGGTGAAGCCGGAAGCAATATTCGCGCCTCATTCAGCGCACCCATTCCCGGTGCGCCAGTCGTCGTAAAATTAGTTGTTTCAAACGGTCGCGCTCCCATCAGAATTGTCCAGCAACCAAACGCCGGAAATAATTTTACAACTATCGTGCGGGTCGGCGATGGCGGCAAGGCTGATGGTAAACCGCACTCCTTCTCATTGCGCTGGTCGGCGCAGTAATTCATGTTCTTACTCCCCCTGAAAATCGCCCTCGCCTCTCCCCCCAAAAATCTCAAAAGAAATTTCCTGCTCTAAAAATGTAGCGCAAACTTTCCCGTTTGCGATCTTGTCAGGCAACGTTTCCCGCTGGCAGGATGCCGTTCTCGCCACGGACGCAAACTGGAAAGTTTGCGCGACAGTATTACCATTGCTTTGCAAGACTCCTGCGATGCTAAACCAGTAATTTAGAAATTATCGGCGGCGGTTGATTGATAAATTAAATTTCATTCGCAGCCAGTAAAAAGTTTTTGGAAACCCCCCGTCATTGAATGTTTAGATGACCCGTTAGTTGATAGATTAAAAAGTTTCGTTCGCCCTAAGCCGCTGGTGCAGCCCCGGCACAACCCAACAAGCTGATAATGACGTTTGGAAAGATGATTTGACGAAGGGAAATATTATGAAAAAGTTTGTTGTTTTGTTCGCCTTTCTTATCGCCAGCTTTGGCGCCTCATTAACCGCATACGCCGATCCCGTGACCATGCAACTCACGGGTGTGAATAGTGCAACGCAGGGTGGTTTTCATGTTGGCCCTGTTCAGGGAACGGCAAATGGCACCCCGATCACGATGGTTTGTAATGACTTCGCGCATCACGTTTCCGTCGGTCAAATCTGGACGGCAACGATTAGTACGTTCAGTGATTTAAGTGGCACTCGGTTTGCCGATCTTGCCAAATATCAACAGGCGGCCTGGTTATTCGATCAATTTACGATTAATCCGGCAGCAACAGGCGACATCCAGTTTGCGCTCTGGACTATTTTTACGCCCGGCACACCTGCCAGCGGGAATGCTTCTTATTGGATTAATCTGGCCCAGAATCAAAATTTTGGCAGCTACGATTTCTCGAAATTCCAAATTTATACGCCAACCGATTGCAGCACCACCAGCCCGCAGGAATTTATTGCGAAAATTCCGGGCGCTCAGGTTCCTGAACCAGCCAGCCTGGTTTTATTGGGCAGCGGTTTAGCCGGACTCTCGGCAATGTTGCGCAAACGAGTTAAAAAACAAGATTCGGTAAGCAAATGAAAGTTTACTGAACTACCGAAAAAGCAGGGGCTGATTTGATGTCAACTCAGGTCAGCCCTTTCGGTTTAGAAACTTCTTTCTGCCAAAAAATCAAAGCCTTGAAGAGCAAGTATCTTCAAGGCTTTGATTTTTTTTTGACTATCCCGCTATCTTTTTTCGTATGTCTCGTCTCTAGTCAAATGTAGAAACGAGGCACCGATGATGACTGATCCCAGGCTCGAAACTTTGCCCGATGAAATGCTGGTCGGTTTAGCGATTCTGGGAGATTTGCCGTCGTTCGATGTTTTGGCGTTGCGGTATCGCCCGGCAGTGTTTCGCGTGGCACAGGTTTATGCGAACACAGAGTTAGCAGAAGACATTGTGCAGGAAGCCTTGCTCATTGCTTTCAAAGCTTTACCTGGCATTGATGAGCCGGTCAAATTCGCTTCGTGGTTGTATGCGATCACGCGCCACGCCGCAATGCGCATCAGCCAGCGCGTGCGCAATGAACAGAAAAGACGCGTTGATCTGGATGATGTACTGCTCGAAAAAAGCGCCGCGCTGGTGCGCCCTTTTGCGGACGAAGATGTGTTTGAAACGACCTGGGTGCGCACGGCGATTGATGAATTAGAGGATGAATTCAGGTTAATTCTCAAGCTGCGTTTTTATGATGAGATGGCGCTGAAAAGTATTGCTAAATTTTTAGCATTGCCGCTGACAACCGTGAAATGGCGGCTGCATCGCGCCAAAAAATTATTGAAGGAAAAGCTCACGCCGACACCGATTGCGGCGCAAAAAGAAAAAGTTTTACAGAGGAGATAATATATGGAACGTGAACAGGAATTACGCAAATTGATTAATGTGCTACATCGCATGACGCGCACCGCCGCCCGCGTGCAATGGATGGGTGCCGGCGAAAACGAAGCTCGTTTTGCGGTGACAACATACAATAAAATTCTTGGGCGACTGAGTGAAATTGATCCGAACGTGAAAGGCGTTTTCGACCCGCTCGCCGAAGACAGCACACTGACCGTCGTAGCGATGGCGGCACGCCAGGTTGTGTCTTATTACGAGGACGAGGTGAAAACCGAACAGCGGCATCACGAACGACATGATCCACGCGGTTTTGGTTTTAATTTTGGAAAAGGTTGTGGCGAACTTAACTTTGAGGAAATTGGTAACTGGATTCGTGATCGCATCAATGAAGCACAGCGCCACGAACGCGAACGCCGCGCCGAAGGTAAACA
>JANMKB010000648.1:0-14041 GCA_031371805.1 Blastocatellia bacterium
CATTCAGCAATCAAGCTGCGCCGCGATTTCGTCCACTTCCTTGTCGCGCCGATGGTAGCCCATTTCCGCAATCATCTTTTTGGCGATGTCGTAATGTTCACGCGCTCTGTCCTTGTCCGCTCGCGCCAAAGCGAGGCGAGCGGATTCCAGATGACAATCGGCAAGGTGCAAGCGCATCTCGCCACGTTCGGCGAGGGTGAAGGCTGCGGCCAGATCGGTGTGCGCCCGCTCCCATTCGCCCGCCACCCGTGCCCACGCTGCGCGCGCTAGCAAGCCGCCTGGTAGGTAAGTCTGTTCCCCAGCCTGCCGCAACCCGCCCACGGCGCGGCACAACCATTTTGCAGCTTTGTTGAGATGGAACGCAGCCGTGCGCTTTGCTGTACCATCCGCCCGCTGCGCCCCAGCCCCTGATGCGCGCGTCCAAGCGCAAGCTTGACGAGGGCAATGCAGAGTAGATCACCATTTTCCTTCTTCTCCAATTTCAGCGCCTGGGCAGCGCGGATGCGTACTTCCTGAAACTGCCCCTGGCTCAGCAGCAGATCGCAGTACCGAAATCCTGGTAAGGCGTAAAGCAACGCGAATTGCGGTTGCGGCGTATGCTTTTGTTGCATCTCTTCCGCCGCGCGGAACTCGGCTGCCGCTTCCGTCAGGTGTCCGGCTTGAAACAGCGCATCGGCCAGCGTGGTGAGATTGTGCATTCGCCGAGAGCTCTCGGGGTCGGTCAGTTCCACGGACCGCCGAGCAATATCGAGCGATTGTGGCAGATTGCCAAGCACCAGGTTCAGTTCGCTGAGGTTGCTGGCGGTGGCGGCGCCCTTATTCATATCCAGTGATGCCTGGAATGACTGTAGCGCTTCACGCAAGCGTCCCACCGCTTGCAAAGCCCTGCCTGCCTCATTCAGCACAGTGCTATGAATCCCCTCGAGCGCGGCAGTGGGCGTGTGCCAAGGCGTGTCAAAGAACCCGCTCAGCGCGACCAGTTCAGCATCAAACGCACCGAGCTTGTGGTGATTGAAAAACTTCTCCCCTCTTTGAATCCGCTGCCAGTACACGTAAATCCATGCATGCTGATGCTGGTCTGCCGCGCAACCGTGCGCCACGGCAGCAAAGAGTGGTGCCATCTCTTCCATCGTGTCGGGGACCTCTTTGGCCGTGTGCGTCAGGTGTTCATACAGGCGCAGGTTGCCTGCCTGCCATGCTTTAGGTAGCGTGCGTTGCAACTGGTTAGCGAAATGTTCTCGCACCAGTGGATGCGCGTCCAACTCGTCGGGCGTGTGATGGCTTTCGACCGCCAGCAGCTTGTATTTGCGCAGGCGTTGCACCACCCGCAACCAGTTGGCTTCTTGCGCGGGGCCGACGTGATCGGTCAGCCCCGCGATGAGGGGTTCGGCTCTGAGTGCGTCAAGAGAATCTTTTTCAGCCGGACGATCAAAGAGGCCGAGCATGCGCAAGACATTCAACTCAGACCCGGTGTCCAGCTTGCGGGCCAGCGCGTCAATCATCCGGCGCGGGGCTTCGTCTTTTTGCTGGTCGGGCGGCAATTCGAGTGCGGGAATATTTGCGGCCTCTGCGATGGGATGACCGGAAATGTCGCGCAGGTATTCAACCAACAGATTCAACGCCAGCGCGTGACAGCCAAACGTAGCGGCTCCGGCCTCCAGTTCGGCGTCACTGCCGCGCACACCGCCCGCTCGCAACAAAGCTCGCGCCGAAGCAGGCGAGAGTTTTTCGAGATCAATTTGCTGCACGGATAACCGGTCGCTTTTGCTTGCGGTACTGAATCGGTGACTGCCCGCGAGCGCGTCCAGATCGGTCAGGCGTTCACGTGTGGAGATCAGGCACAGACCCGGATTGTCATGTGCCAACGCTTCGAGCAAGGTCAGCAAGGCCGGGTCTTTCAGCTTGCCGCGTTCGTGCGCGTGCGCCGATTGCAGCGGCTCTACGCCGTCCAATATTAGTAAAGTACGTTCGCTGCGAATCAGGTTTGCCAGCCGCTCGCCCTTGTCCCACGGTGAACCCGCATTGGGGGCGTCGTCGCCAAACCATTTCAACGCTTCGGCGATAAACAGGTCGGCTGACGTAGCTCGTTCTGTTGTGCCCTGACTGTAAAACGACCACGCATAGACGCGCTGCGCTCCGCGATAATTATCGGTGCGCATCTGTTCCAGCCACTTGTTGACGAGCGTAGATTTGCCTACGCCACCCCACGCGATGAAGCTGAGAACGTTGGTGTCGTTCTTTTCCCAAACTTCGTCGAGCAGATTCAATTGCTCATCGCGTCCGAACAAGGTTGTGCCAGTGACGGGCAAACGTTCGAGGTAAATTTTTTCATCCGGCAAGGCAGACCAGTTTGGCGGAGACGGCGCTTGCAACAGCGTATTAAAATCGCCGGAAACCAATGACGACTGAAATACATTGCCGTTGGTAATGATATTGCGGTCGCCAATGATTTGATTCGTCGTGGTGGATTTGGTTGCGACAGGCTCAGCGACAGGCTGCAACTGGCTGATGAAATCGTAAGTCGTTTCGGCGACTGAAGTGAATACTTCGTCGGGGTCGTCCTTGAAATCTTTGGCGATGGATTTCCCGTCACGCGGCAGCATTTGCAACTGCCGCAGCCACGGCACAGCTTTCCACAAACACGGGCGCACGAGCAGCGGAATCAGCAACATTCCGTCATCTTTGCGGCGATTGAGCAGAAAGGGAATTTCTTCTTTCTGGCAAAAATCCGAAGCGAGGTAATCCGCCGAAATCAGGCAGACCGTGACAGCGGCGCATTCCATCGTGGCCTTGATTTGTTGATACCACTCATCACCCGCATCAATCTGACGATCATCCCAAATCACAATCTGGTCGGTCTTTTCAAGCACGCCAAGATGCGGACGCAGCAAATTTTTCCACGCTTCGTCCTTGTGGCTGTAGCTGATGAAAACGGTGGGTTTGTTCATATCGCCATATTTGGGGGCAAGTAGGGAAAATGCAGAAACACGCACGGAGTAAGTGCACGTGTTCGCCCTTACTTCGTGCGGGCTTCTGCAAGATAGAATACGTTTCTTAATTTCCGGCGGCTTTTTCGTCTTTACTATCTTTCTTCGGTAATTCCGGCTTTGCAAACTCCGGCTTGGCATCGCCGAAAATGTAGTGATTGAACCACGCCAGATTATGTTGCATTACGGCCCGCATGGATTTTGGTTTCGTGATGCCGTGACCATAGCCTTTGTAGACTACCATTTCTACTTTTACGCCCCGATCTTCGAGGCCCTGGCGCAATTCGTAGGCGTTGGCGATGGGGACACGTTTGTCTAATTCTCCATGTTGAATCAGGGTCGGTGTCTGCGCTTTTTTCACATACGTCATCGGCGAAGTCTTTGCGTAAATTTCGGGATCAAGGGCGGGGTCTTCGTTCAGGTATTGAATCGTAAACGGCGTGATGTCGGTGTTGTAATAATACGTCGCCCAATTGGAAATCCCTGCGCCGACGGAAATCGCTGCGAACCGCGTACTCGAAGTCGTCAGAAACGCCGAAATGTAACCGCCCTGGCTCCAACCCATGCAACCAATTTTTGTCGGATCAACCCAGCCTTTGCTGATCAAATTGTCTACGCCGGAAAGCACATCCCACGCGTCGCCGACGCCCAAATTGCGGACGTTCAGTTGCCGGAATTTTTCGCCATAGCCCGCGCTGCCGCGATAATTTACTTTCAGGATTAACGCGCCGCGTCCCGCCCAAATATCTGTTGGATAATAGCGCGCATCCAGCAATGTCGGACGATCAACGCCTGTCGGGCCGCCGTGAATTACGCATAGCAGCGGATATTTTTTGGTCGGATCAAAATCAGCGGGTTTGAGCAGGATGCCTTCGATGGTTGCACCGTCCTGACTTTGCCACGAAATGACTTCACGCGTGGCGAGTTTGTAATTTTTTACCTGGTCAGTCATCGCGGTTAATTTGCGCGGCGCAAAATTCGCCGTGTCCGTCACGTAAATTTCATTCAACGAAGTTGCTGACGGCGCAGCGAACGCCATCATCTTTCCATCCGTGCTGAAGTTTGCTCTGCCAATCATGAAATTGTCAGGGCGCGAGAGGCGCGTGATTTTCGTAGTTGCCGGATCAATACGAAATAGATGCGAAGCGGTTTTCTGCAACGCCTGAAAATAAATTCCATCACTGCGCCATTCGAGCAGGCCAGGCTGTTCGTCAAATGAATCTGTGACTGAGCGCGGCGTACCGCCTTCTGCCGGAATCACGGCAAGTTTTGTGTTCGTATAAAAATATTTTGGATTGCCCATCGCCGAAGAAAAAACAATTTGCTTGCCATCCGGCGACCAGCGCGGCGAATTGTCGGGGCCGGGTTGCGCGACAATTTTTTTCACGTTGTTGTCGGCCAGCGTCAGCACATAAATATCCGACGTGCCGCCGTTGATGAGGTCAGCGTTAAGGCTCGCGCTGAAGGCAATTTGTTTGCCATCGGGCGACCACGAAAAACTGCCGACGGTGAAATCTTTGCCTTTGGTGCGCGGCGTTCCGGTCACAGGTTCTTTCATCGCTTCGGCGACATCAAAAGTGAAAATGTGCGAGAACGCGTATTCCTTACGCACGACTTCAAAATCGCCCAGAAAATCCTTGCGCTCTTTTGTGTATTTCGCGTCAACATCGCTGGTAGTGAAGGCGATGCTTTTGCCATCTTCTGACCACGCGTAATTGCTCACCCCGTTTTCAGTTTTGGTGAGTTGCTGTGCTTCGCCGCCATCAGGATGAAGCACGAAAATCTGGTTCTTGCCGCTAATACGATCCGAAGTGAAGGCCAGCCATTGACCGTCCGGCGACCAGTTGGGATTGTTGCAGGATTTTTCGCCGCGTGTCAGTTGATAGGTGCGACCGCTTTTCACCTCGGCGATCCAGAGCTGATCCACATACACATCCTGCTTCCAATCCGTTTCAGAAACGATGTAGGCAACACGCGCACCATCAGGCGAAATTTGTACGCCACCAGCAGATTTGACGTTGAGCAAATCGTCTACGGTTGGGACGCGAATTTGGGCGGTGATGGCAAGGGAAAGTAAAAGCGGAAGGATAAGAAAGATTCGCTTGATCATAGGGACTCCGATGAAATTGTTTAGGATTTAAGTTGGAAATTATCCCCCGGAAACAGGCGGGAAAATTGCCAGGGTGTCGCCGTCGTTAACCAGGTCATTTTGGCGGACGTGTTCTTCGTTGAGGGCAAATAATAAGCTGTTACCGAAGGCTGTCAGTTGCGGATAGCTGACGCTCAGATGTGCGAAGGCCTGCGCTACGTTTGCCGATGGTGCAATTTCGCAGGTAGTTTCGCTCGTTCCCAACGCCTCACGACAAGCCCCAAAAAATAATACTTTAATTTTCATTAGTTTTTATACCCACTGCGCTACCGCAGGCAGTACTGACTGATTTACCAGCCGGATAAATTTGTGCTGCCGGAATTTTCCTCCGCGCCTGATTTAGTTGCGTTCTGTTCGTGCAACGTATTTTGCGCTGCGAATATCTCGGTATCTTTTTTGCCAACAAAGCGTAACGCCTCAATCATAAAATTCTCGAAGATCAGACGACCATCGCGGCTCTCGACGCGGTGATTCCAATAATTATCAAGGTGAAAATCCTGGAACGATTTTTCAAGGTGAAATTGGACGCTGTAAATTAACTGGCGCTCTGTTCGCCGCACCATCATTTGTTGTTCGGCGCGATACCCACGCGCCAGCAATTTGAAACCTTCCGGCAGATGATCAAGTTGCAAACTATGATTTTGCCAGACGCGCAAAACCTTGGTGTGTTTGTGCCAGCGGTTATACTCAGGATGAAAACTCAGGCCCGCAAAAATCGGGTCGTGGTCATCGGTGATCGTCACGAAGCGATATTGATATTCAACCGTCCGACCCGTGCGACGCTCGTGCGGTAATTTGTGATCCAGCGTTTCAATCCTTGATCCGAAGGCCTGTCCCACCATTTGATGGCCGCCGCAAATTGCCAACACCGGAATCGCAGTCTGGCGAATGAATTCCTTGAAGCCCGCGAACAAGTGCGCTTCGTAAAAATCAAAATCGCGCAAAGTGCCGCTTAAAATAATGGCTTCGGCCTGGAACTCATTCACTAATTCAGCGCTCAATTCAGTGAAATGCACACGCTTGATGATTGGTTCGACGACTAATTTTTTAATATTGCTTTCAATGTTGCCCAGCGCCAGTCCTGCAATTTTTCGTTCCAGTCGCAACCATTTTGCCGCGTCAAAATCCTGGGCGCTCCGGGCGATTGCCGAATAATGATCTTCGGCGCCAACCAGACAATCAACCGTGATGACCCGAATCGTTTTGATGTGCGGGACGATTGATTCATACGAGCAATAATTTTTGGTGACGATAACCGGAGCTTCTGATGAAGCTCTCAGTTGCGTAATCAATGCGGATGTTGTGATCATAGAGTGGCGAAACTCCTGTGCTAAATTTAACGCCAGTGTAAGTCAAAACCTTCGTTTGTCAAAGGCTGTTTCAATCAGCTAGAATGGACGATTCTGCGTTACTCCAAAAATTTGACTGTACATCACTATGTCTAACGAAGAAGCAATCACAGTACGCGGAGCGCGCGTTAATAATCTTAAACAAATAGATTTTGCCATCCCGTTGAATTCCTTAACGGTCGTGACAGGTGTGAGTGGTTCGGGCAAAAGCTCGCTCGCCTTCGATACCGTTTATGCCGAAGGGCAGCGCCGCTACGTCGAATCCTTGTCAGCGTATGCGCGACAATTTTTAGAGCGGATGGAAAAGCCCGATGTAGACGAAGTGCTGGGGATTTGTCCGGCGGTGGCGATCAGCCAGAAAAACTCGACGCGCAATCCACGTTCGACCGTTGGGACGCAAACGGAAATTTATGATTACCTGCGCCTGTTGTTTGCACGCGCCGGCACGACAATTTGTTATCAATGCGGAGAAGTGGTGAAGCGCGACACGCCGCAAACCATCGCTGATGAAATTTTTCAACAATCTGAAGGTACACGGTTTTATGTTCTGTTTTCCGCGCATTCGGCTCCAGCGCAAAATCCCGGGGAAAAATCCAACGGAGCCAAACCAAAAACAAAGAAATCAAAAGCTAAAAAAATAGATGCTTTGAGTGTCAAAGCGCAATTGATGAGTTTGATGCAACGCGGCTTTACACGGCTTTACTTAGCCGAAAAAAATGAAGTCATTGAATTACAAACACCGGATAGTTTCACGGGCGACAACTTTGAGGATATTTATGTTTTGGCGGATCGTTTGGCGGTCAGGCGGGATGACGAAGCCGTGCGTTCGCGGTTGGTTGATTCGATTGAAACCTGTTACGGCGAAGGCCACGGGCAGGCGCTCATTCAATTGCTTAAGCCGGAAGGCAATGAGCTGCTGAGGTATTCAGAAAAATTCGCCTGCAAAAAATGTGACCTTGAATACGTCATCCCTGAACCGCAATTGTTCAGTTTCAACAATCCATTTGGCGCGTGTCCGACCTGTCAGGGCTTTGGCAACACGATTGGACTGGATTTGGATTTAGTAATTCCGAACAAAGAATTGTCACTGGCGGAGGGCGCGGTCGAGGCTTTCACGAAACCACAATTCGATTGGTGGATGCCGAAGCTGAAGGTTTTTGCGGAAAAATCCGGTATCCCGCTGGACGTGCCATATTTTACGCTGACGCCGGAGCAGCAACGGCTGATTATCGAAAGCAAAGGCGAATTTAAAGGAGTGCGGAAGGTTTTTGATTTACTGGAAGAGAAAAAATACAAGCTGCACGTGCGCGTGTTCCTCGCAAAATATCGCGGCTATACGCGTTGTGGCGATTGTCATGGCGGCAGGCTCCGGCGGGAGGCACGAGCGGTGAAAATCGGTGAAAAATCTTTGCCGGAAGTTTGCTCACAGTCCATCAAAGAAGCGACGCAATTTTTTCACGAATTACAACTCGGCAAAGAGCAACAGGCGATTTCTGACCGCGTTCTGAGCGAAGTCAAACAGCGCTTGAAATTTTTAGTTGATGTCGGCCTGGATTATTTGACGCTGGATCGCCTGGCGGCAACTTTGTCGGGCGGCGAAGCGCAACGCATTCAACTGGCCACAAATTTAGGCGCGTCGCTGGTCGGCGCTTTGTACGTGCTGGATGAACCCAGCATTGGTTTACATCCGCGTGATTCCGAACGATTGATTAAGCTGCTCAAAAATTTACGCGATATTGGCAATACGGTTTTAGTTGTCGAACACGAAGCCGAAATGATGCGCGCCGCAGATTACATTATTGATATTGGGCCGGGCGCAGGCGAACTTGGTGGTCACGTCGTTTATCAGGGCCAATTTGCCGGCTTGCTCCAACATTCCAATTCACTGACCGGGAAATATTTGCGTGGCGAAGTTCAGATTAAATCGCCGAATGGTCGCCGGGTAGCGAGCAAAAAACAAATCGAATTGCGCGGGCTGCGCCAAAATAATCTGAAAAATATTGATGTGACAATTCCGCTGGGCATGCTGGTTTGCATTACGGGTGTCAGCGGCTCTGGCAAATCTACGCTGGTGCATGATTGTTTGTACGCAGGAATCAAACACGAACGCGGCGATTGGCGCGGACAGGTGGGCGCATTCAGTCAGCTTGAAGGCGGGCATTTGGTTGACGATATTCTCCTTGTTGACCAATCGCCCATTGGTCGCACCCCGCGCTCAAATCCGGTGACTTATATCAAGGTTTATGACGCGATCCGCGAAGCTTTTTCGGAAACTTCTGAAGCGAAAAAACGCGGCTTTTATCCGAGTCATTTTTCTTTCAATGTTCCCGGTGGTCGGTGCGAAGCCTGCGAAGGTGGTGGCACGGTCACGGTTGAGATGCAATTTCTGGCGGACGTTGAATTGATTTGTGAAGAATGCAAAGGCACACGGTTCAAAGCTTCGGTGCTGGACATTAAATATCGCGGCAAAAATATTCACGAAGTTTTGCAAATGACCGTGCGCGAGGCGCTGAGCTTTTTTTCGCACCTCAATCGCGTTGCCAGCAAATTGAAAGTTCTGGAAGAAGTTGGCCTGGGATATTTGCGCCTCGGACAATCCGCGACTACGTTGTCGGGCGGCGAAGCGCAGCGCGTGAAGCTGGCAACCTACCTGACGAAAAAAGCAGGCGATCGCTCGTTGTATATTTTTGATGAACCAACGACGGGCTTGCACTTTGATGACATCAACAAATTACTCTCGGCGTTTCGCCGACTGCTTGACGCGGGTGGTTCGCTGGTCGTGATCGAACATAATATGGACGTGATAAAAACTGCCGACTGGGTAATTGATTTAGGGCCGGAGGGCGGCGATCAGGGCGGATACATTGTCGCTGTCGGAACGCCGGAAGAAGTGATGGGAGTTGCGGCTTCGCATACGGGACGATTTTTGCGCGAGCATTTGCAGCAGGCGAGCGCTTGAGTGTGCGTTACCTTTAACTTCTTTCAGAATTCTGAAGACTAAACACCAGGGCATCCGGCGCGATAAATTCTTCAGGTAAAGATTCCATATTCAAATCATCTTCGGTGAATTTTACGGGTGCGCGGCTGGCCCAATAATCAATGCTGATCGTGACCTCCTCCGCCGTAATTTTCTGCTGGGATTTTGCGGATTTGGGAAAGACCAGGACATTATTTTTGACAGGGATAGTCTGGGCTGCTTGAAGTCTTTCTGTGGGGATCAAAGGTTGTTCCTGTCGCCACATCCGAAAGATAAAAAAGAGCAGCCCCGTTAACAGAAAAAGCCCTCCCCCCAGGATGACAAAACGCCAGTTGTAAATAATCTCAAAGACGTTGTAACCCAGAGAGGCGCATAATCTTTCCGCTACTCCCAGAAGTAAAATTACCAGTAAGGTTCCCCAGAATTTGTGCCGTCGAAAGAATTGCAGGACGCCATGCCGGAACGTGGCGGGATCATTCGGGACGTAGTAAATCGGATAGGGCAGCCTTGCGGGTTTCGCGCCGTGGTCAGAGTTTTGCTTCGGTAAATAGGGGGTAGCCATAACTTCTCCTTAAAATTTCCAGTTCAAGCGGCTGTTTTCAGGACTTCAGTTTCCTTACGCTCAAAACAAAAAATCATGTGATCCGGCGCCACCATTTCATCGAGGAAAACGTCGGCGATGTAAATGTCTTCCAAAATTTCCACGAAAGGTCCGCTCGACCACTCTTCACAGCTCCACTCAATAATTGCGTTTGGCGGCGTAGCCGTAGTCATCTCTTCAGACAAATTTCGTGGTTTGGTAAGCACGAGCTTTGACTTCGTCCGGGAAAAATTTGTGGCGGTGCTGGTGGCTGGCGCAGGTGTTGCGCTTTTGGGAACGAGGAAAATTTCCGGCTGAATATTCAGGCTGCTGATAAATTTTGATTCAATACTTTTCTTCAAAAAGGCAATGACAGTCAGGACGATCAAGCTCAGCAAAAAAATCGCTGCTAGAATTATCACGGATGAGAGCTTGAACCCTTTGAGATTTGTTTGATTGACTGGTTCCAGCATCATCCAGAGTAAAGCGGCTCCGCTGCTTCCGGCGATGAACAGCAATGTCGTTAAAAACTTTCCTGACTGTAACAAGTTTAGTACATGCGCGATTTTGGGTGGCGCATCATTCGGTACAAGAATGACTGGAAACGTTGCCGCCATAACGATTTTCGCCTGATTTTGTATCTGTGATTTGTAATGAGGTAACGCCATACTGCCTCCAAAATAGTGCGGGCCAATCCGTTTATATTTCGATGTGGCGGCAGTTTCCCGAAAAGCGGTGATGAAGTTGTTGCAACTCAGTTATAAAGCCATCGCAAGAAAAAAGGCGTCAGTCTTGCCGTTTCTAGCAAGACCTGTCGCCGATAAATTTTCCGGTCCAGTACTACGAGCCGTAGTGAGTTTGGTGCTCAACTAGAGTCCTGCGAGGCTGACAAGCGTTTTGGTTACTATGAATATCTGTAGTAACGAGATGAACTCGCTACGGCTCGTAGTACTGTTCCAACGCGCTCGTAATACCGAACCGCTGTTTCAAAGCTTATTTGCTCGTAGTAGCCTTCGCAAAATCGCCCGCTTTGAAGATGGAGATTTTGTTCAGATCAAGGTGTTTGCGCATGGCGGAAGCAATTTGTTCAGCCGTTAACGCATTCACTTTGTTTTCAAATTCAGCATCCCAGGCTAACGTCCGATTAAGGAATAAGTAGCTGTTGAGCCGTCCTGCCAATTCACGATCCTGTGCTCGTGAAACAGTGCGTCCCTGCATCCAGCCGGATTTTGCCGCTTTGATTTCATCGGCAGTGAACCCATCTTTCAGCATTTTGGCAATTTCGTCTTTGAACGCCGCTTCGAGTTTGGCGACATTTTGCGGAGCATAAATTGCAAAGGTGAAAAAGTTGCCGACTTTGTCCAGCGAACCCGCCTGGAATTGCGAACCGACGCCGTAACTCAGTCCTTCTTTTTGCCGAATGCGGGTCGCCAGACGTGAATTCAAAAATCCACCGCCGAGCATGTAATTGCCCAGCACGAGCGCCGGATAATCAGGGTCATCGTCGCGGATGTTGAGGTTTTGTCCGGCGATGAAAAAGGCGTTGGCTTTGTCTGGTGCTTCCAGCGCTTTGTTCAGCGCGGGAATATCTTTGAAGGTCTCAGCAATGCGGGTGTAAGGCTTTTTGCTCTTCCAGCCGCTGAATAAATCATTCGCCAGTTTGGCAACTTCCTTTTCATCAAAATCACCAATCACAGTCAGTTCGCCGTTATTAGCTCCATAAAAATCTGCATAGAACTTTTTGACCTCATCCAAAGTCGCCGCTTTGATGTCGGTTACTTCCTCGTCGGGAGTTGAAACGTAGCGGACATCTCCTTTGGGATAAGGCGAGAGATGGCGACGAAGTTCCGTAAAGGCGATGGATTGCGGTTCACTGCGTTGTTGTTCAATGCCAGCCAGTTGTTCCTGCTTCAGCAACTCAAATTCTTTTTCCGGGAAGGCCGGCTCGCGCAAGATTTCCGCCACGAGTTTTAGCACCGCAGGTAAATTTTCCCGCGTGGTTTCGATGGAAGCATTGGCTCCGGTTGGTGAACCGCCAACCCGCACCCGCGCTTTCAATTTATCCAGTTCATCCTGAATTTGTTGTCGCGTATGTTTCGTGGTTCCGCGCATTAATAAATCACCGGCAAAGCTTCCGGCAGTGGCGCGATTCATCAAACTTTTCTCATCGCCAAAGCGTAAGTTCATCGTGGCGATGACCACATTGCCGCGCGTTTTTTTCGTGAGGAACGCCGTCTTAATTCCGCCTGCTGAAGTGGCGCGAACGGTGCGTGATTCAATGTTGGTGGTGGAGGGATCGAACGCTTCACCAGCGGCAACCAGCGCTTCGCCTTTGTAATCTTTCACGAGCGCCATAACGTCAGGCGTCGCGGGAATTTCCGCGCGGTCAGGTTTGACCGTTGGAACAAATAAACCCAACGTACGATTTGAAGGCTTCAGATAATTGTTGGCAACGCGTTGCACGTCCTCGACAGTAGCTTTTTTCAAGCGATCACGTGTGAGGAAAAATAATCGCCAATCGCCTTGCGCGATGTATTCACTCATGCCCAATCCGACACGGTCTGAAGAATTTAGTGTCAATTCAACTTCTTTCAGAATTTGTGTACGGGCGCGTTCAACTTCTTCTTTCGTGACCGGAGTTTTAGCAAAACTTTCTACTACTTCCAATAATGTCGTGCGTGCGGCATCTAATGAAGCTTCCTGTCGTACCTCTGCGCCTAACAATATTGTTCCGGGATCGTGGGTATCAAAGCTGAAATTGAAAACGCTGCTGGCTTTTTTGGTTTCGACAAGTGCTTTATGCAAACGACCCGAAGGCGTATCGCCCAGAATTTGTCCAAGCAAACTCAACGCCGCTGAATCAGGATGCGAGCCAGCCGGAACGTGATAACAGGCCAGTGCCAACTGTACATCGCCGACGCGTCGAATCGTAACCGCGCGTTCGCCGTCCTGTGTGGGTTCAACCGTATAAACTGGTGGGATTTGTCGCACAGGTTTGGGAATCGGCGCGAAATATTGATTGATGAGTCCTAACGTTTTGGCTTCATCAAGTTTTCCTGCAACTAACAGGATTGAATTATCTGGTTGATAATAATTGTGATAGAACGCCTGCAAACGATCAATGGGAACATTTTCCACATCGGCGCGTGCGCCAATTGTATTCTTGCCGTAATTGTGCCATTCGTAAGCGGTTGCCATTGTCTTTTGCAGCAGGACACGAAACGGATTATTTTCTCCACTTTCCATTTCATTCCGCACCACAGTCATTTCACTGTCGAGGTCTTTTTTGGCGATATATGAATTCACCATGCGATCTGCTTCCAAATCCAGGGCCCATTTTAAATTTTCTTCGGTTGCTTGAAAGGTCTCAAAATAATTGGTGCGATCCACCCACGTTGTTCCGTTCGGACGCGCGCCGTGTTCAGTTAATTCTTGTGGAATATTGGAATGTTTGGGTGTTCCTTTGAAAACCAGATGTTCCAGCAAATGTGCCATGCCGGTTTCACCATAATTTTCGTGACGGGAACCAACTAAATATGTGACGTTGACCGTAATGGTCTGTTTCGATTGATCGGGGAATAACAGTACGCGCAAGCCATTGGGCAAGCGATATTCTGTAATTCCTTCGACTGAGGTGACGCGCTGGACACCCTGTGGTAAAGCCACAGAATTTGTGGGCTGCGCAAATGTCGCCGCCAGCATTAACGCCAGGCTGCTCACGAGCATTGCAGTTTTGGATACTTTTCTCAAATACATAAATAATCTCCTGAGAGTGGGGATGACATCAGTTGCCACAGGTGGAACTGATTTCCCTGGTGATAGCCATAAAAACTGAAATAAGTCTACCTTACGCGCAGGCAGGTTGAAAGGTTTCACCCTGAATCGCTTGACACTCTCTAAATGGGCGTGTTATCCGAAGCTGGCAATAATTAAAATTGTAGGACGAGTCGCTGGCTCGGAAAATGTAAGACAGGTATTCTGCCCGTCTGAATTTACTGA
>JANMKB010000091.1:0-2149 GCA_031371805.1 Blastocatellia bacterium
CCAGCGTTAAAATTAAAACGATGATTCCGAACTTGCGTGAGTAGCGAAACGCCGCGAAGGTTGACACGACGGAACCGGCTACGTGCGCGGACGGGAAGGCGCCACCGTGAATGCGACCGTGTTTTTCTACGAGATCAACCAGATGCGTGAAGACGCCTCCAGGCAGTTCATTAATTGACTGCAATTGACGCAGCGTGTGATACGGCCCTTCGATGGGAAAAAAAATAAAGACGAGATAGCAACAACAATACGATAAACAAAGGGCGAAAACGTAGCTTGAAAATTGTTCTTTATCGCTTAGCCATAACAGCAAAGCCAAAGCCGGAATCAGCGGCCAATACGTGAAGTAAAAAAAGCTCATCGTCTCTGTCAGTTCGAAGCTGATGTGTTGCTCAAACCAGACGGTCGGATGCGCTCCGAACATGGCGTAATCAAAATTTATCAAATAAGCATCGAACCAGCGTTCGTGAATGATGTGGACAATGCTGTGAATTTCTTCAAAGAAAAACGCTGACAAACCAAGCGGATACCAATGGCTGAGGAAGCGTAAAATCGGTGTTTTAGGATGACGGCGGAAATATGCGAGCGCAGAAACCAGCAACAAAATTCCGGCATGCCCCGCTAATAATTTCCCGCGCTTTTGGATTGGATTTGTACTAAGCGCCAGCAGTAAGCCGACAAAAAATGTGTAGGCCAGCGTCAGGCGATCCGTAACGTTGAAATAGCTGAGGACGCTGCTAACAATGTTTTGCCTTACAATTGGCTTCGTTGGAATTGTACGATCAAGTTCGAGCATAAAATAAAAAATTTCTAGTTGCAGAAGCCCGCACAAAGTAAGGGCGAACACATACACTTACTTCGTGCGTGTTTCTGCATTGTTTTTGAATTCTTCAATCATCCAGCCCTTTTCATCGGCGATATTTCGCAGCTTACGATCAGGATTCGCCGCGACCGGATTTCCGACAAGGCTTAATAAATGGCGATCCGTGTAATGATTGCCGTAGGCGAATGACTGCGACAAATCGAAATTGCGAAATTGATTCAGCGCCATAAACGCCCTGACTTTGCCCTGGTCATAAGGCTGCTCACCAACTATTTTTCCGCACAGGTTTTCACCTTCAGTCGCAATCATTGTTCCAATCTGCGAACAGGCGTTCAAGTGCATGACCAAAGGCGCAAGCAGCAAATCCAGTGTGCCGGAAACCAGAAGGACGCAATGTCCCTGTTGCTGATGCCAGCGGACTCGTGCAACAGCGCGTGGCAACAAATGGTGCCTGATATGTTGCTCGAAACAATCACTTGCCAGGCGCTGGAAGTGAGTGAGATTTTTTCCCTGCAAATATGCTTTGTTCGCACGAATTATCGAATTGCCTTTAGCCGCAGTGCAAAAAACTCCGGCAAACAGGCGAGCCAAATCTTTGGCCTGTAACTCGCCGTACCGCCACAAATATTGCAAAAAACGCCCCTCCATCGAAGCGCCGGAAAGCAGCGTTCCGTCCACATCAAAAATGGCGGCGATTGGTTTATGATTCATAATGCCTCACCAAACTTTCGGCAAAACCAAACCTTTGCGAAAAAATCGCATCCCCTCGACGATGACCGGGACGCCACGCACGACGCATAATACAACTGCGGCACTTGCCAAAATCAACGCCGCGACGGGTAACACTTCGCCCAACCACGCGAGGATTATTTTATCAATCGGAAAACCCGGTGCTGATGAAAGCGTGCGCCACAAACCGAGTAATAAAAATGCTGCACATTTGACAATGCCATAGGCAGCACGACTGGCACGCGAACCAACCAGTAATTTTCCCCACCAGGTTTGCATCATCGTATTTTCACCAAAGGCCGTTTGTCCCTGGGTAAAAGCGACAGCCCGCAGAAAATCTGTCAGGCAGCCACGCGCAATGACGATGGCAGGAATCCAGAACGAAACCAGACCCGCCGTCGCAAAGTAAATCCAGAAAACATTTTCGACGATGCGATCCGCCGCGATGTCAAACGCCGCGCCGATGTCACTGACACATCCGAAGCGCCGCGCTACCCATCCATCAACTGCGTCGAGCGCAATCGCCAAAACGAGTAAAATCAGGGCCGCGATATTGGCATAAAATCCGTGGCCGAACAGCCCGACGGAAATAAATGC
>JANMKB010000098.1:0-2259 GCA_031371805.1 Blastocatellia bacterium
CCGCGCAGTCATTATTATACGAAGCAGGGGCGACCACGAGTACCGGTGACAATGTGCTTTACGTCACCGATTCCCGTTTTCTGAGCGGCACGTCAGGGCTTGAAATTGGCACTACGAGTAATGCGCTTTTCAGAAAGGCAGTGATTGAAAATTGCCAGTTCAAAGGAGCAGGGATGACGATCAGGGGAAACACCAAAGCGAGCGTTAATAATTCACTGGCGTCTGGCGCAGTTGGCTTTCGTGCCTTTGGCAATGCCGGATTTGTGACCGAAATGAACATTGAAAAATGTGTCGCCACTGCTGGCTCGAATGGCGTCGCTACCTTTGGGGTTGGCGCGTTGATTCGGCTTTCAAACTCAAGCGTAACGAATAATACGCAAACAGGTATTCAGGGAAGCGTGATTTCACGCGGTAATAACACGGTCGAAGGGAATATGGTCAATGGAAATTTTGCCGGAACGTATCTGGCGAAGTAATAAACCTGGTCAACATTTTTAAGCCGCCTGTTAAGTAATCAGGCGGCTTAGCCATTGAGGTGCAGGATTCTGGTGATGTCACGTTCCTGGCTGCCGCAAAAAAACATTATGGTTTCCGGTCATATTTGATATTTTGGAGGACTCTTGTAATGCTACCGCCATGCAAAATTCTGATTCTTCCAACTCAGAGCGTGTCGCTCCTCCCTGTGTAATTGTTATCTTTGGCGCTTCTGGTGATTTGACGAAGCGCAAATTAGTTCCTGCTCTTTTTCAGCTTAGTCAGGAAAAATTGATTCCGTCTCAATTCGCTATCGTTGGCATTTCGCGTTCGGCGATGTCGCACGAAGATTTTCGCGGACGCATGCGTGACGCCATTCAGCAATTTTCTGACACTCAAAATTTAGACGAAGAGAAATGGAAGGCCTTTGCCGAGGGCATTTATTATGTGCCGGGAGATTTAAGCAACCCTGAAACGTATCAGCAGCTTGACGCAGTGCTAACGAAAATTGATGCGGAGCGCGGGACGCTTGGCAATCGCGTTTTTTATCTTTCGACTGCGCCTGAACATTACTCCGAAGCGATCAAACAACTCGGCGCGGCGGGAATGGCTCGCCCTGAAAATGATCCCGGTAAACCAGTTCCTTTCGTCCGCGTGATTATCGAAAAGCCGTTCGGGACTGACCTCAAAAGTGCGATCAGGCTCAACGAAGAAGTCGCCGCCGTGTTTGACGAAGATCAGGTTTATCGTATTGATCATTACCTCGGTAAAGAGACGGTGCAAAACCTGCTCGTGTTTCGTTTTGCGAATGGAATTTTTGAGCCACTCTGGAATCGCCAGTACATTGATCACGTGCAAATCACCAGTGCCGAAACATTAGGCGTAGAAGGGCGCGGCGCATATTACGAAACCGCTGGTGTTGTCCGCGACATGATCCAGAATCATGTCTTTCAAGTGCTGTCGCTGGTTGCGATGGAACCGCCTGCCAGCCTGGCCGCGAATGCTGTCCGCGATGAAAAATTTAAAGTGATGCAAGCCGTCCGCCCTTTCCCGCTTGATCGTTTGAGTGAATTTGCCGTGCGCGGACAATATGGCTCCGGCGTCGTCAATGGCGAGGCAGTGAACGGTTACCGCGAAGAACCGGGCGTCCATCCTGAATCAAAAACAGAAACGTATGCGGCGTTGAAAATAATGTTTGATAACTGGCGGTGGGCAGGTGTGCCGTTTTATCTGCGCTCCGGCAAACGCCTGCCGAAGCGCGTCACCGAAATTGCGATTCAATTCAAAGAAGCGCCGCATTTGTTGTTTGGGCATTTGAGTCCGAACCAGCTTGAGCCAAACGTCCTGGTCGTGCGCATCCAGCCGGATGAAGGAATCACGCTGCGAGTAGGCGCAAAAATCCCCGGACAACAAACCAAAATTCAATGGGTGAACATGGATTTTCAATATGGCTCATCGTTCGGCATCCCTTCGCCCGAAGCTTATGAGCGACTATTGCTTGATTGTATTTTGGGAGATTCGACGCTTTACGCCCGCCGTGATTTGACCGAACGCGGCTGGGAAATTGTGATGCCACTGCTGGATATTTGGAGTCAGACAAAACCCGAATTTCCAAATTACGAGGCTGGCGCGTGGGGATCACCGATGCTGAATCGCCTGATTGTTCAGGATGGCAGGAAGTGGCGGACGCCATAACCTGCATCTATCCACTTAAATAAAATCTGCTCTAAAGGACATGCCACTTAACCAGTTTCTCAAATCAAAGCTGGTGTTAACAGCAAAAAA
>JANMKB010000708.1:0-10527 GCA_031371805.1 Blastocatellia bacterium
GACGTTGAGCAATATTACCGGGGTTTTGGTGCAGCCAAACAAAGCCGTCGTTGGTAAAAATGCCTTCGCGCACGAAGCCGGAATTCATCAACACGGCGTCCTGAAAAATCGTATCACTTACGAAATTATGACTCCCGAATCTGTCGGCGTGAAAACGAACAGCATTGTGCTGGGCAAGCATTCTGGTCGTCACGCGCTGAATAAAAAATACGAGGAAATGGGCTACACGTTGGCGCGTCCTGAACTCGATAAAGCTTATAAATTATTCACGAAATTAGCCGACCAGAAAAAAGAAATTTTTGAAGAAGATTTGTTGGCGATTTTGCAGGACGGCATCGCGCAGATTCCCGAAGCATACAAATTAAGAGCCTTGCAAGCAACGGCTGGGACAACGAAAAACGCGACAGCGATGGTCACGCTTGGTGATGATTTAGGCGAGCGCACCGAATCCGCCGTCGGCGACGGGCCGGTCAATGCTTCATTTTCCGCGATTGATAAAATTACTGGAATGGAAGGCAAGCTGATGGATTACACCGTTCGTGCAATCACGCAAGGCACAGATGCGGTCGGCGAAGTTTTTGTCCACGCGGAATTTGACGGAACCTCGTACACTGGCAAAGCCGCAAGTACTGATGTCGTAGACGCCAGCGTCCGCGCCTATTTGAATGCGCTGAACAAAGCTGTTTACGCGAAAGCGCGCCGCAAGAGCGATGTCAATGAAGAAATCTCGGTAGCGAGTCCGTTGCCGAAAGAATAAGAAATTATTAGCCACAGATGGGACAGATGAAAACACTGATTTACACAGATGAGCTAATTTTTAATCAGTGAAAATCTGCCTTTATCTGTGTCATCTATGGCTAAAACTAAAAAATATGAGCAAATTTAAAATCACAGTACTCCCCGGCGATGGCATTGGCGTTGATGTGACGCGCGAAGCCGTTGCCTGTCTTGAAACTATTGGAAACACCTACGGTCACGAATTTACGTTCGGGACGCAATTGATTGGTGGTGCGGCGCTTGATGCGAAAGGTGTGCCGCTGCCCGATGAAACGTTGCAGGCTTGTCTTGAAAGCGATGCCGTGTTGCTTGGCGCAGTTGGTGGCCCGCAATACGATAACAATCCGCCGAAGCTGAAACCCGAAACCGGCTTGCTTGGATTGCGCGCTGGCTTAGGAGTTTTTGCGAATCTTCGTCCGGCATTTTTGCACGAAGTTTTGATTGATGCTTCACCGTTGAAAGAATCCGTTGTGCGCGGCACAGATATGATTATCGTCCGTGAATTAATGGGCGGAGCGTATTTCGGACAGCCGCGTGAAATCACGGAAGATCGCGGCTTGAATTCGATGGTTTACACCGCATTTGAAGTCGAACGCATTGCCCGCATCGCGTTTGAAATTGCGCGTGGACGCAAGAAAAAACTTCATTCGATTGATAAGGCGAATGTCCTGGAAGTGTCGCAACTCTGGCGCAAAGTTGTGACTCGTGTCGGCGCGGAATTTCCCGATGTGCAGCTTGAGCACGGCTACGTTGATTCCTGTGCAATGGCGCTGGTGACGAAGCCGACAGCCTACGACGTGATCGTGACCGAGAATTTATTCGGCGACATCCTGAGCGACGAAGCCGCAGTCTTAACGGGCAGTTTAGGAATGTTGCCCTCCGCGAGCATCGGCGGCAAAGTTGGATTGTACGAACCGGTGCATGGCTCCGCCCCCGACATTGCAGGCAAGGGAATTGCGAATCCGCTTGGCGCAATTGCTTCCATCGCCATGATGCTGCGCTACACCTGCAAGCTCGAAAACGAAGCTGCCGCACTCGAAGCCGCGATCAGTGAAACGTTGACCGAAGGTTACGGAACGCCTGATTTGAAGAGTCAGCCGAAGCAGGTGACGACCACTGAAATCGGTGATGTCATTCGTGCGAAAGTTGCGAAGGCGAAAGCTGCTTAAAATTCTCGCAAATTGTTTCAGACGAGTACATCATATCAAGCATGAAAAGTTTAGCTGTAACTCTCAAAACTGCGATTGCTACTTTGCCGGAAGGCGCTTCAATCCATCTTCCCAACGTGCAATGGGAAACGTATCAGGGCGTTGTCGCGGAGCTTGATGGCGATAGTAAAGTGCGGGTGGTGTATGACCGGGGGAGCTTGTTTCTAATGACGAAATCGCGGCGGCACGAAATTATTTCTCGGTTATTTTTTCCCTTGATTGAAGTTGTGGTCGAAGCGCGTGGTGGTGATTTTATTTCGATTGGCGAGGCTACTTTAAATAGTAAATTGGCAAGTCGCGGAATCGAAGCCGATGATTGTTTTTATTTTAATGATTTCGCTGCGCAAAGTGTAGATCGAACGTTTGATTTAGCCGTTGACCCGCCACCTGATCTGGCAATAGAAGTTGATTTCTGGAATTCATCCGTTGATAAAGACGGCATTTACGCGGCGTTGCGTGTGCCTGAAATCTGGCGCTACGAAGATGGGCAGGTGACATTTTATCGCCTCAGCGGAGATCATTACGAAGAGATTACACAGAGCGATCAATTCCCGGAATTGTCTTCTGATGCATTGCCACAGTTTTTTGAAATTGGGCAACAACGAGGAACGATTGCGATGAAAAAAGCCTTTGTTAATTGGCTGAAATCGTAATCCGCTTATAAATAAAACTTATCTTGCTGGAAAAACTATAGACACGCGAAATGGTAATGCTCTATACTGCACTGGTCTTCAAACAGGGATTTCATTTTTACCAGCAGCATTATCGGAAAAATCGCAATGACGTTTCGACTTACACAACTAGCATCGCTTCTCCAGCTTGACGAAATAATTCAAGTTAGCGTCGTTGTCGTAGTTATTAACATTATCGTTGTTGCGGTCGTAGTTATTACGCAAACCGCACCGCTCGCTGGCACTGCCTGAATAAAAAAGGCAAAGAGATTTAGAAAGCCCCAGCGAGCTAAGCAAGTTCGCTGGGGCTTTTGGTTTTATGTAGGGTAAATTTTCTAGTTTGCCCTGTGTCCAAAATAAAAATTCGGTTGTAACGAAAGTATTAGTTAAGAAAAAAGCAAACTGGAAAGTTTGCTCTACATTGAGGCAATTTTATGAAAATGCGTGGCGCACGAATCTTTCTGGAAGCATTACGTTGTGAAGGCATTGATGCCATTTTCGGTTATCCCGGGGGCGCAGTGCTGCATATTTACGACGAAATTGGCCTCAGCGGTCAGGAGCTTGGCATCAAGCATTATCTGGTTCGTCATGAACAGGCTGCATTGTTTGCAGCGGCGGGTTATGCCCAAGCGACAGGTAAAACCGGAGTCGCATTGGTGACTTCAGGCCCTGGCGGAACAAACGCGATTACCGGCATCACCAATGCTTTTATGGATTCGCTGCCGATAGTTGTTTTCACCGGGCAGGTTCCGACGCATCTGATTGGTATGGATGCCTTTCAGGAAGCCGATTTGACGGGGATGACGCGCTCATGTACGAAACATAACTACCTCGTCAAACGCGTCGAAGATTTAGCGGCAACCATCAAAGAGGCTTTTCACGTTGCCAGCTCCGGTCGTCCCGGCCCTGTGCTCGTAGATTTGCCGAAAGATGTGACGGCGGCGATGACTGAATTCAGCTATCCTGAAACCATCGAGGTTAAGAGTTATAAGCCGCAAATTCTGGGCGATCCCAAGCAAATTCGCAAAGCTGTGACGGCGATGATGCAGGCGAAAAAGCCTGTGCTGTACGTGGGCGGCGGCGCGATTACGGCGGAAGCTCACAAAGAAGTTATCCAACTGGCAGAAAAATTAAATCTCCCAACAACTTGCACATTGATGGGCTTGGGAGCTTTTCCTTCGACGCATCCGCTGAGCCTCGGAATGCTCGGCATGCACGGCGGGTATTGGACGAATATGGCGGTCAACAATAGCGACCTGCTGATTTCAATCGGCGCTCGCTTTGATGATCGCGTGACGGGAAAATTAGATGAATTTGCCAAAGGCGCAAAAATCATTCACGTAGATATTGACCCTTCAAATATTGGGAAAAACGTCAAGACTGACATTCCTGTTGTCGGTGATGCGCGTAGCGTTGCGAAACAAATGCTTGCCGAATTATCAGAACAACTGGAAGCCGGAGAACTTATTGCAGACAAATCTAATTGGCATCAACAAATTGCTGATTGGCGCGAACAGAATCCTTTCTGGTTCCATCAGGACGATGAAACGATCAAGCCGCAATTCGTCATCAAAGAATTGCATCGCCTGACTGAAGGTAAGGCTGTAGTTTCCTCCGACGTTGGTCAGCATCAAATGTGGACGGCACAGCTTTACGGCTTTGACAGTCCGCGCAACTGGCTGAATTCCGGTGGACTCGGTGCAATGGGCTACGGATTTCCAGCAGGAATGGGCGCCGCCGTGGCGCGACCCGATGACATTTGCGTTGCGATTGTTGGCGACGGCGGATTCCAAATGACTTTGATGGAATTGGCGACGATCAAGGAATACAACATTCCGATCAAAATTCTGATCATCAATAATCAATATTTGGGAATGGTGCGGCAGTGGCAGGAACAGTTTTACGCGCACAATTATTCGCAGAGCGACATCGCCGTGCAACCTGATTTTGTGAAACTGGCAGAAGCTTACGGCGTTCCGGCTTTCCGCGCTGAGAAAGTTTCAGAAGTCGCGGCAGTCCTGCAAAAAGCCATTGATACGCCCGGTCCGGTGTTGATGGAATTCAAAGTAGCGCGTGAAGAAAACGTGTTTCCAATTGTGCCGGCGGGGGCAGCTTTAAAAGACATGATTTTGAGGTAACGATAAGAGAGGAAAATATTATGACGCTTGAAATTCTAGTAAAGCCTAAAGGGAATGGGTATCGCGCATTCGTCAAAGGTTATCCTGAATGTACAGTTGAAGCCCCTACTCGTGAGGAGGCTGTCAAGCAAGCACGAAACGAAGCAGAAGACTGGATGAATAACAGCGAAGTTATCAAAGTCGAGACAACTGATTCTCATCGCATTCCTCATCGGGGGATTGGGATGTGGGCTAAAGATGAAACTTTTGACGATTTCGTTGATGCGATGAAGCAATATCGAACGCAATTGGATGCTGATCCAGATCGGTTTTAAATAATGCCGATTTATCGTTTGGACACAGATCATATTAGTTTCGTTCAGCGTGGAGACGCCAATGTTACGGCTCGCTATGACGCTACCTCCGAGGAAGAAATTGTTGTCTCGGTAGTTAGTTATGAAGAACAGTTGCGTGGACGATTGGTAATGGTCAGTCAGGCAAAGACGAAAGAACAATTAAGCAGGGCATATTGGCTTTTGTTGATATGCAGGTTTATTTCTGCGGAATGCGTGTTGTGGATTTTGGCAAAGTAGAAATTACAATTTATGAATCGTTAAAAAAACTGCATCGCCGTACAGGAACCATGGATTTGCGAATTGCCGCAACTGCGTTAGCGAATAATGCAATTCTCGTTACCCGCAACACACAAGATTTTGCAGAGATAGAGAATTTAAAAATAGAAAACTGGGCATAATAATTATGAGACATACCATCTCGCTTTTAGTAGCAAATGAATACGGAATGTTGGCGCGGGTCGCTGGATTATTCAGCGCGCGCGGCTACCAAATTGACTCGCTCTGTGTCGCGCCGATGCTGGAAGACGATATGTCGCGGATGACGATCACCACGCACGGCAACGATCAGATCATTGAGCAGATTATCAAGCAACTTGAAAAACTCGTTAAGGTTTACGAAGTGGATGATCTGACGACTGATCCGCACGTCGAACGCGAAATGGTGCTACTGACCGTCAATGCGGCGATGGGTGAACAGCGACAGGAAGTCCAAAATCTGATAGACATTTTTCGCGCCAAAGTCGTAGACGTTTCGACCGATGCGTTCATCATCGAAATGACCGGCAGCGCAGAAAAAGTTGATGCGTTGATTGATTTGCTGAAACCTGTTGGCATTCGTGACATCGTTCGCACCGGCACAGTGGCGATGACGCGAGTCGCTGCCGTTAAAGCTCGGCAGCAGCGCAGCGATGATGAAGCATTTTCAGAATTAACGTTGAATGAAAAAGTGTAGCGTAAGCTTTCCAGCTTGCGTTTGACAAAGGGCAAACTGGAATGAAAGCTTATCACTCACTTGAAGAAATTACGCGCCTGATCGAAGGCTTTGAAAACGGCTCCTGGCCTGCTGAAGATTGGACACATCAGGCGCATCTCACGATGGGCGTTTGGTATTTGTCAAAGCACCATTTACCGGACGCTACGAAGCTGATTCGTGATGGCATCAAAAGATACAACGAAGCGACAGGCGGACAAAATACTGATACGAGCGGCTACCACGAAACGATCACGTTGTTTTACATTCGGTACATCAAAAAATATTTAACCTTTGCTGATCCCGATTTTTCACAGATTGAATTGACGAATCATTTTTTAGAGCGTCATGGTGACAAGAATTTACCTTTTGAGTTTTACAGTAAAGGTTTGCTGATGTCGGTAGAAGCCCGACGCGATTGGGTCGAACCTGATCTGAAGAGTTTGAATTGAGGCAACACACGGTTGCAATTTTTTACTAGAGTTATTTGCTAATCGAAGTCGCAATCTGTGAGGTTGCGCCACATTTTTTAGGAGCTTTCCACATGAAAATTTATTATGACAAAGATGCAGACCCGAAATTTTTGCAGGACAAAACCATCGCCATTATCGGGTATGGTTCGCAGGGGTTCGGGCATTCCAACAACCTCAAAGACAGCGGTGCAAATGTGATCGTCGGACTTCGTTCTGACAGTCCGTCTGTTGCGAAAGCCCAGGCTGCCGGACTTGAAGTATTACCTGTCGCCGATGCCGCAGAACGCGCCGACATTGTGATGTTGCTCACGCCGGATGAATTAACGCCGGGAATTTATGCCCGCGAAATCGCGCCACATTTGAAGGCCGGAAAATACCTCGCCGTAGCGCACGGCTTTTCCATCCACTTCAAAAAAATTGTTCCGCCTGCTGACGTGAATGTGTTCATGGTTGCGCCCAAAGGCCCCGGACATTTGGTGCGTCGTGAATATGAACGCGGCGCAGGTGTGCCGTGCTTGGTCGCGGTCGCGCAAGACCCGGCAGGCGATGCGAAACAAGTTGCGCTTGCTTACGCTTCGGCGATTGGTGGCGGACGTGCGGGCATTATCGAAACCACTTTTAAGGAAGAAACTGAAACAGATTTATTTGGCGAACAGGCTGTGCTTTGTGGCGGATTGACGGCATTGATCCAGGCTGGATTTGAAACGTTAACCGAAGCGGGCTACGCGCCGGAAATGGCATATTTCGAGTGCCTGCACGAGATGAAATTGATTGTAGATTTGTTGTATGAAGGCGGCGTTTCAAATATGCGCTATTCGATTTCCAACACGGCAGAATATGGCGATTTGACGCGTGGGCCGCGTATTGTAGACGCTGCTGTCAAAACGCGGATGAAAGAAATTCTCGCTGAAATTCAATCCGGTCAATTCGCTGATGAATGGTTAGCTGAAGCCGAATCCGGTAAACCCAATTTCAACCGAATGATCGCTGATGGCAAGAAACACCAGATCGAAGAAGTTGGCGAACAACTGCGCGGTTTGATGCCATGGTTAGCGTCCAACAAGATCGTTGATAAGGCGAAGAATTAAGGAGAGATGCTGGATGTTAGATGCTGGATGCTAGGTTTTCCCAGCATCTAACATCCAGCATCCAGCATCTACAATATGTCTACACAAGCAGCGCACAACGCAGAAATTCTGGATCAATTCACGAAGCAGGCTGTGCCATTTTCAAAGCTGGCGACGCAGCAGGAAGAATTGTTGCTGGAATTTTCTGGTGTGACCGCTGACGATAATGTACTGGACGTTGCGTGCGGCCCCGGCATTGTGGCTTGTGCATTTGCAACGCGGGCAAAACACGTCACTGGAATTGATTTGACTCCGGCAATGTTGGAGCAGGCGAGGAAGCGTCAGCAAAAATTCCAGCTTGAAAATTTAACGTGGCAGCTTGGCGACGTGCTGCCGTTGCCGTTTGCGGATGATTCTTTTTCGATGGTGATTACGCGCTACAGCTTTCATCATTTTCTTGATCCGCTGGCAGTGTGCAAAGAGATGTTGCGTGTCTGTAAAACGGGCGGAATAGTGATGGTAGTTGATGGAACTCCGCCGAAAGAAAAAGAAGTTGCGTACAACTTCGTAGAAAAATTGAAAGACCCTTCGCACGTGCGGGCAATGCCGGAAGCTGAATTATTAGATTTAGTAAAAACGGCAGGTTTACAGCAAATCAAAACGCAGCGTTATCCGTTTGAAGTTGAGTTTGAAGCTTCGATGAACTCATTTTTTCCGAATCCCGGCGACAGTGAAAAAATCCGCCAACTCTTTCAAGCGGATGTCGGCAAAAATGAATTGGGATTGAATGTGCATCGCAAAGGTGACGCGCTGCATTATGTTTATCCGGTCTTGATTATTGTTAGCAAAAAAGCAATCTAAGTGAATCGTTGAGGAATAGTTATGAGCAGTAATTTGATCGAAATCTTTGACACAACATTGCGCGATGGCGGGCAGGGTGAAGGCCTAGCGTATTCAGTTGAAGACAAAATCAAAATTGCCCATGCATTAGATGAACTCGGCGTTACTTTCATCGAAGGCGGTTGGCCAGGCGCGAATCCAAAAGACGTAGAATTTTTCGACCGCGCAAAATCCATCAAGCTCAAAAACGCCCTGTTTGCCGCATTCGGCAGCACACGCCGCGCCAATGGCATCGCCGCTGATGACGCTGTGGTGCAGGGCTTGCTCGCGGCAGAAACTCCGATTGTGACTATCTTTGGGAAGTCGTGGGATTTTCATGTTGATGTCGCGCTCAAGACTACACTGGATGAAAATTTGCGGATGATTGCGGATACGGTTTCGCATTTGAAAGCGCAGGGACGCCGCGTCTTTTATGATGCTGAGCATTTTTTCGATGGCTTCAAAGCGAATTCTGAATACGCGCTCGACACATTGAATTCCGCCGTCAAAGCCGGAGCCGAAACAATTATTTTGTGCGACACCAACGGCGGTGGCTTGCCCGAACGCATTGCCGAAACCGTCGAAATTGTACGCAACAGATTTCCGAATGCAAAGATTGGAATTCACGCGCACAACGATGGCGAACTTGCCGTAGCCAATTCGCTCGCCGCAGTTGAAGCGGGCGCGACGCATATTCAGGGCGTGATGAACGGTTACGGCGAACGTTGTGGCAATGCAAATTTATGTTCAATCATTCCGAATCTGGAATTGAAAATGGATCGCCGTTGTTTGCCCGATGGCAAATTAAAAATGCTGACGCACACCAGTCGCTACATCAACGAAGTGGCGAATTTAGTGCCGAATGATCGCGCTGCTTTCGTTGGTCGCAGCGCCTTCGCGCACAAAGGCGGCATTCATGTTTCGGCGGTAATGAAAGCGAAATCCACTTACGAGCATATTGATCCTGAACTGGTCGGCAACGAAACGCGGGTACTGGTCAGCGACCAATCCGGCATGAGCAATATTAATTTTGCCGCGAAAGATTTTGGCGAAGACTTTATTAAAAATCCTGAAGCCGGGCGCCGCTTGCTGAAAGAATTGAAGGAACTGGAGCATCAGGGTTACTCATTTGAAGAGGCAGATGCTTCGTTTCATTTGCGTGCTTTGTCGGCGCTGGGTAAGCGCAAATATTTCTTCGAGCCGCTGGAATATCGTGTCTGGATTGGCTCCGCTGGCGAACCTGAAGCTGTAGTCCGTGTGAAAATCGGAGACGAAATCATGCACACCGCCAGCTTTGGCGATGGCCCTGTCCACGCGCTGGATCAGGCGTTGCGAAAATCTTTGCGCGAACATTTTCCCGCGATTGAAAAATTTCATTTGATAGATTTTAAGGTGCGAATTTTGGATGGCGAACACGCGACTGCCGCGAAAACACGTGTTCATATTGAAACCAGTGACGGCGAACGTTCGTGGAATACCGTCGGTGTAGCCGAAAATATTATCGCCGCTTCGTGGCAGGCAATTCTCGAAAGCATCGAATACGGCTTGCAAAAAATTATCCAAGAAAAAAGTTGATGCAGACCAAATCCGTTCATCTGGCCGTGGGCATTTTTGTCATTGCCGTATTTTTGCTCACGGGCTATCACATGCGCTTCCACATTCATCATTTGATGGAAGCCGATGACCGTTTCAGATTTTCACTACGCGGAAATCATGTCTATATTTTGTTGCTCGCCTTGGTAAACCTGAGTCTCGGAGCATATCTCAAAGTTAGTCAAATTATCTGGCGCGCTTATTTACAACTGGTCGGATCGTTAATGATTCTGAGCGCGACAGGTCTGGTCATTGTCGCTTTTTTCTTTGAGAATAAAGCTAATTTAGAGCGTCCATTTACGCTGTTAACAATCATTCTGGCGCTGATTGGAACTGTGTTGCACGTAGGGAGTACAATCAAGCAACGATGAGTTTGACTAAGGAACAAGATCAGACCTGCTCTACAAAGTGAAGTT
>JANMKB010000065.1:0-18532 GCA_031371805.1 Blastocatellia bacterium
GGTCATTTCTATTTTCATAGCTCAGGTTAATAATTTAAGCAGCTACGGCCACAAAAAAGAGCAGCAGCAAAGTAAAATTTCTTATCGGTCAAATTTAATTTCCCGGGCGCCATCAGCCGCCGCACAAACATAAATTTCCGGCGGATAACCTGTTTCTGATTGATAATCACGGCTGATTTCGCGTTGAAAATCCGTAACAGTTTCTGTCCTGACCAGATTGATGGTGCAGCCGCCAAAGCCGCCGCCAGTCATTCGTGCGCCGTAAACACCCTCGATTTTTTGGGCGCTGGCGACCAGCCAATCCAGTTCCCGGCAACTGACTTCATAATCATCGCGTAAGCTGCGATGTGATTCATTCATCAATTTGCCAAAGGCCGCGAGATCATTTTTTTCGAGCGCCGCCGCCGCCTCAAGCACCCGCTGATTTTCGGTGATGATGTGCCGACAGCGCCGATAAATCAGTTCCGGCAAGTTAATACCAAACCTTACCAAATCATTGCCTGAGACATCCCGCAAGGCTGTAATATGCGGGAGAAATTGCGCCAGATATTTGACTCCGGCTTCACATTCTGCGCGTCTTTTGTTGTACTCGCTATTCGCCAGTTCGTGCTTCACCATCGTATTGCAAATAACTAAACGCACAGTATCGGAAAGCGGCAACAAACGATATTCCAGCGAGCGACAATCCAGCAGCAGCGCGTGACCACCGCGCCCGTGACACGCGATAAATTGATCCATAATCCCGCATTGCAGCCCGACAAATTCATTTTCGGCCCGCTGACAAATTTTCGCTAACGCCGTGCGATCAATTGCCAGACCGTTGCTTTCAACCAACGCCAGCGCCGTTGCTACTTCAATTGCCGCTGAAGAACTCAGTCCCGAACCTATCGGCACATTGCCCTGAATTAATAAATTTGCGCCACCTAACGCAGCGCCGGATTGTTGCAACAGGGCTGCCACGCCGCGTGGATAATCGCTCCAGTGCTGGCGCGGTTGAAAATCATCAAGGTCGCATTCAACCTGTTCAGAAATATTTTCAGAATAGATGATCAACCGCCGATCAGCCCGTGGAGCAATTGCCACATACGTCGAAAAATCAAGCGCAGCAGGCAGCACAAAACCATCGTTATAATCCGTATGTTCACCAATCAAATTGACGCGCCCAGGCGCATGAAAAATGCGTGGCTCGGCAGCAAATAACGCGTTGAATTTTTTCTGTAGCGCAATCAGATTATTCATCTTTTGGTTCACCAGGTTGCAATCTTCACAATGATTCAATAGATTAACGCAAATTCTAAAATACAAAATGGATTTGGCAAAACCTGGACAAAAAACTTTATGAAAAAATCACCTGCTCTGCTCTCGCTCTTATCACTGCTGCTCTTTGCGTTCACAATATGCGCACAAAATAGCCAGCCATTTGAAAGCTATCCACCGCATCCTGATTCGCAGGTGCAGCCCGGCGTCCCAAAAGGCGAAGTCCTGAAATTTACCTTTGAGAATTCTAAAATTTTTCCTGGCACGTGGCGCGAATACTGGGTCTACATCCCGGCGCAATACACGCCCGACAAACCCGCGTGTGTTTACGTCAATCAGGATGGTGTGCAATGGAACGCGCCTGTCGTGTTCGATAATTTAATTCACAAAAAAGAAATTCCGGTCACGATTGGCGTCTTCGTGATGCACGGTCGTGTGCTTGCACCGCAATACACTGCGCACACAAATCCGAATGATCCCAAAGACACGAACGCGGCGCTTGACCGTTTCAATCGCAGCTATGAATATGACGGACTCGGTGACAATTATGCGCGGTTCATCCTTGAAGAAATTTTGCCGGAAGTCGAAACGAAAAAAGCTTCTGATGGACGTCCGCTTCGCTTATCAAAAAATGGCAACGACCGTGCCATCGGCGGTTCCAGCAGCGGCGCGATTGCGGCCTTCACTGCCGCCTGGGAACGCCCTGATGCGTTTTCGCGCGTGTTCAGCACGATTGGCACGTATGTTAGTTTGCGCGGCGGTGACCGCATTCATACGCTGATTCGCAAATATGAACCGAAGCCGCTCCGCATTTTTTTACAGGATGGAGCGAACGATCAAAACATTTACGCGGGCGATTGGTGGATGGCGAATTTGACGATGGAACGCGCACTGATTTTTTCCGGCTACGATGTCGCGCACGCCTGGGGCGAAGGCTCGCACAATGGTAAACAGGGGACGGCGTTGTTTCCTGACGCGATGCGCTGGTTGTGGAAAGACTGGCCGCAGTCAGTTAAAACAGGCGAGAGCAAAAATGTGACGCTAAAAGATTTACTTATTCCCGGTGAAGGCTGGCAAGTCGTGGGCGAAGGCTATAAATTTTCAGAAGGCCCGGTGGCAAACGCGAAAGGCGAAATATTTTTTGCTGATGGACAAACCAGCAAAATCTGGAAAGTTGCGTTGGACGGCAAGCTCAGTGAATTTGCCTCCGACACAAAAAATTCTTATGGCATGGCCTTTGGGCCGGACGGGAAATTATTCACCGCTTCCGTCAGCAGCGAAACAGTTCTGGCCTATGACCCAACAGGAAAGGTGGCAAACTTTGCCCCCGGCATCAAAGGCAATGATCTGGTCGTCGCCAACAACGGGAATATTTATGTGACGGAACCTAAAGGCTACGAACCGCAAAGTAATATTTGGCTCGTCAAGCCGAATGGCGAAAAAAAGATCGTTGACACGGGGCTGCGGTTTTCTAACGGCGTCACGCTTTCACCTGATCAGACGTTGCTCTATGTGGCTGAGATGCGGACGCATTGGGTCTACAGCTATCAAATCCAGGCGGACGGAACGTTAGCCCACAAACAAAAATATTATTGGCTGCACGTCCCGGACACCGCTGATGATAGTGGCGCCGACGGCATGCGGGTTGATCGTGACGGACGTTTGTATGTCGCAACCAGAATGGGGATTCAGATTTGCGATCAGGCCGGACGTGTCAATGCGATCATTCCTACGCCAAACGGCAAGGCCAGTAATTTGACCTTCGGAGGCGCGAACTTTGACACGCTGTTTGTCACGGCAGGTGATAAAGTTTATCAACGCAAACTAAAAATCAAAGGTGCAAATGCATGGGATAAACCAGGTAAGCCCGGTGTGCCCAGATTGTAAGCTGCTTGAGAATTGCAGGTGGATACTGTAAAACTCAGATTGAGAGAACAATCTATCGTCAACCCGCTATGCTAATCCAGAGGTCAACCATGCTCACTAAATCTTTTCGCCTTGCCACGCTTCATTTATTTTTAGCGTTGAGTTTTTCCACTGCTATCTGTCTGGCGCTTGATTCACCTAAAGCCAGCGCCAATATTCGCCCGGAACCCAAAACCTGGCAAATCGCTCCGCCCGCTCCATTTATCTCCGCCGCAGAACGCCAGGCTGAATTAGCCAAACGCCGCAGTGAGGTGATGAAACGCGTGGGGGAAAAAGGCCTCCTGGTTCTGTTCAGCGCCGAGCCACGGCTTTACACCAACGACGTAGATTTCCCCTATCGGCAGGAAAATAATTTATATTATTTGACGGGCATCAAAACCGAAGGCGCAACGCTGATGCTGATTCCGGGCTCTAAAACAATGCGCGAAATTCTGTTCGTTCCGAAACGCAATCCGGCACGTGAAACATGGACAGGCAAGATGCTTTCCATCGAGGAAGCCCGCAGCATCAGCGGCATTCAGGAAGTTTGGGAAAGCGACCAGTTTAATTCTTTGCTCTCCTTCATTGCACCGCGCCTGAGCATGGCGCTGACGCCACCGATGACGCGCGGCACTGGCAGCATGCCCAAAAGCAATGAGCAGTGGGGCGAAGAATTCAAGACTTTGCGCGAAGCTGTCAGTAAAGATGAAGCACAATTATTTTTACTCGTTCCCACGTTTGTTGGCGAGTCAAAAGAATATGCCCAGGAACAAAAATTCGCGGCTAAAATTCCTCCCGGTGCAGTGGGGCTAAACGTCAAAAGTGCGATGAAGATTTTTGCTGAACTGCGCCAAATCAAATCTCCGCTGGAAACCAAATTAATGCAACAGGCGGTTGACATCAGTATTGAGGCTTTCAATCGCGCTTATGCCGTCGCTGCTCCCGGCGTGCACGAATACGAAGTCCAGGCCGAATTTGATTACACATATCGCAAGCGCAACGCCGATAACTGGGGCTATCCGTGCATTGTTGGCGGCGGCGCAAATGCTACGACTTTGCATTACGAAACCAATCAGGAAGCCTTACCGAACAACGGATTATTGCTGATGGATTGTGCGGCGGAATTCGATCATTACAGCGCCGACATTACGCGCACAATTCCCATCAACGGCAAATTTTCAAAAGAACAGGCGGACATTTACCGCATCGTTTACGAAGCGCAGGTCGAAGGCATAAAGCTCGCCAAAGCCGGCGGGACAAAATCTGCGGTGCATCAGAAAGCGACTGAAATTATTAAGGACGGGTTGCTAAAACTCGGGCTGATTACCAGCAAAGAAAATAGCGAATATCGCACCTGGTTTATGCACGGGACAAGCCATTGGCTGGGGATGAATGTGCATGATGTCGGGACGGTTGACGCCTTATCACCCGGCATGATTTTTACCGTTGAGCCAGGGATTTATATTCGCCCCGACGCGCTGGATGTCCTGCCCAAAACTCCCGAAAACGAAAAATTCATCCAGGCAATTCGTCCGATGTTTGAAAAATATAAAGGCATCGGCGTGCGCATCGAAGACGATATTTTAGTCACCGAGGGCGAACCGCGAAACCTGTCCGAAGCGTTGCCAAGAAAGCTGGAAGAAGTCGAGGCATTTATGGCGCGGCTCAAACAGCAAATGAATAAGGCAGGGTTGCCGTAATCAGAGATAGGATGAAATGAGGAACTCCAGAAGAGATTTTTTAACCACAGTCGCAGCCGCTGGCACACTTGCCAGTCTCGGTTTTTCTGCTCCTATTCAAAAAGCCGCGAAACCACTTCGCATTCTGATTCTTGGTGGGACGGGTTTCATCGGGCCACATCAGGTGCGCTACGCACTCGAACGCGGACATAAACTAACTTTATTCAATCGCGGCAAAACGCATCCGGGTTTATTCCCGAACGTAGAAAAGCTCGAAGGCGACCGCGCCATCAGCAAGCTCGACGCGCTTAAAACCGGCGAGTGGGATGCGGTGATTGATAATCCTTCGACGTTGCCGCGCTGGGTGCGTGAAGCGGCGGAAATCCTCAAAGGACGAACCAAACATTTCGTTTTTATCTCGACGATTTCGGTGTACGCCGACAACAGCAAAGTGGGTATGGATGAAACGGCTGCGGTTGCTACAACTGATGACCCAACCGCTGAAAAAATTGGGGCGAATTATGGCGCGCTCAAAGCTCTGTCCGAGAAAGAAGCGGAAAAAGCTTTCCCGGGACGCACGACGATTATTCGTCCTGGCTTAATCGTTGGCCCTGGCGACCCAACTGATCGGTTTACTTACTGGCCTGTCCGTATTAATCGGGGCGGAGAAATTCTGGCCCCTGGTGATGGAACCGACCCGATGCAATTTATTGATGCGCGGGATTTGGGCGAATGGTCAATTCGGATGGTCGAGCAGGAAGCGTTTGGCACGTACAACGCGCTTGGCCCCAAAACAAAATTGTCCACCGCCGAAACGTTGTACGGGATTCGCGCCGTGACCACTGCCGACGTGAAATTCACGTGGGCAGACTGGGATTTTTTGCAGAAAAATAATGTCCGTCCCTGGTCAGACATGCCCGTCTGGATTCCCAGCAAGGAACCGTCAATGGCTGGGTTCAGCCGCGTCAGCAATGCGCGTGCAATTGCCAAAGGATTAACCTTCAGACCACTGGCCGACACTGCGATGGCGACAATTGAAGATTTCAAAAGCCGTCCTGCCGACAAAGCCAAACTAAGCTCCGGCCTGGCGCCCGAACGCGAAACCGAAGTGTTGAAGTTATGGCACGAAAGTAAATTGAAAAAATAGCGAGGAAAATATTATGAAGCCCCTGCTCCGCTTACTCACCTTATCTTTAATTTTTACCAGTTTCAGTTTGGCGCAACCCGCTGCCGACAAACCTTTGCTGCTGCGCAATCCGGCGATCAGCAAAACGCAAATCGTTTTTGTGTATGCCGGAGATTTATGGCTGGTGGGACGCGATGGCGGCGAAGCCAAACGATTGACTTCAGGCGTTGGGATTGAAACTGATCCGTACTTTTCACCTGATGGATCAATGATTGCCTTCACGGGTGAGTACGACGGCAACGTAGATATTTTTGTCGTGCCGATTTCAGGCGGTGAACCAAAACGCCTGACGTTTCACCCCGGCGCAGATCGCGTCGGGGGTTGGACGCCGGACGGCAAACAAATTCTTTTTGTTTCCGGGCGCAACAGTTATTCACGTTTTGCCCGACTGAATACGATGGCGCTTGATGGAGTTTTCCCGACTGAAATTCTCTTGCCGATGGCCTACGAAGGATCATATTCAGCGGATGGAAGCAGAATGGCGTATGTGCCGTTACCACACGCCTTTGACGCGTGGAAGCGTTATCGCGGCGGTCGTACAACGCCGATCTGGATTGCCAATTTAAGCGATTCAGCCACCGAGAAAATTCCGCGTGATAATTCTAATGATTTTGCGCCAATGTGGATTGGCAACAAAGTTTATTTCCTCTCGGATCGCAACGGTGCAATCACGTTGTTTTCGTATGAAACAATCAGCAAAAAAGTAAATCAGGAAATTGCGAATGCCGGACTCGACATCAAATCTGCTTCCGCCACCAGCGACGCGATTGTGTACGAGCAATTCGGTTCATTAAATATCTTCGACCTCAAAACTGCGAAAGCTAAAAAACTGAACGTGACGATCAATGCTGATTTGGCTACGGTCCGCACACGCTTTGAAAAAGCCGGCAATCGCATCCGAAGTTCGGCACTTTCTCCGACCGGAGCGCGGGCGGTTTTTGAAGCGCGTGGCGAAATCATTTCCGTCCCCGCAGAAAAAGGCAATCCGCGCAACCTGACAAATACTTCAGGCGCAGCGGAGCGTTCTCCGTCGTGGTCTCCCAATGGAAAATGGATTGCTTATTTTTCGGATGAATCGGGGGAATACGCTTTGCATTTGCGCGATCAAACGGGAATGGGTGACGTGAAAAAAATTACGCTGCCACCAAATTTTTACTACTCGCCAAACTGGTCGCCTGACAGCAAAAAAATCTCCTTTTACGATAAGGCGCTGAACCTCTGGTATCTTGACATCGAAAAAACTACGCCTGTCAAAGTTGATACAACGCATTCTGATCGCGGCAGCTTTAATCCTTCGTGGTCGCCCGACAGCCGTTGGATTGCTTACACGAAAATGTTGAAGTCGTGGACGCGCGCCGTTTTCGCTTATTCCGTCGAAGAAAACAAAAGCACGCAAATCACAGATGGCATGAGCGATGCCAAATTTGCGCTCTTCGACAAAAGCGGCAAGTATTTGTATTTCACCGCCAGCACTGATTTTGGCGCGACACAGGCGGGGCTGGATATGTCCAGTTATCCGGTTCGCTCCACGCGGAATGTGTATGTCGTCGTCTTAAAGAAAACTGATTCTTCCCCGCTGGCGCCTGAAAGCGATGAGGAAAAAGTCGCGGAAGAAAAACCCGCTGATGACAAAGATAAAAAACCAGAAGCGACAGTGGCTGCGGCTTTCAACGCAACCGCCCCTGCCAGCAAAGCGCCCGTCAAAGTCGCCATTGATTTTGATAACATCGGTCAAAGAATTCTGGCGCTCCCGATTCCAGCTCGTAATTTTGTCGGACTTGATGCGGGCAAAGCCGGTAATATTTTTCTGACCGAATTACCGAGCAACGCTCTGATTCCAGGCGCTTCGATTCACAAATTTGAACTGGAAAAACGCAAGTTCGACAAAGTGCTGGATGGCGCAGTGTCATTCGACCTTTCGGCGAATGGTGAGAAAATGATGTATCGCCAGGGTGAAAACTGGTTCATCGTGCCAACCGCAACTCCGGTCAAACCTGGTGATGGAAAAATAAAAACGGAGGACATGGACATCCACCTCGACCCAGTTGCTGAGTGGAATCAAATGTACCGCGAGGTCTGGCGGCTCGAACGTGATTTTTTCTATGACCCAAATCATCACGGACTGGATTTGAAAGCTGCCGAAAAGAAATACGAACCTTACTTAAAATCGCTTTCGCATCGGGCTGATTTGAATTATTTGTTTCAGGAAATGCTCGGAGAATTAACCGTCGGTCATCTGTATGTTCAGGGCGGCGACGTGCCTGATCCGAAACGTGTAGCGGGCGGATTACTCGGTTGCGATTACAAAATTGAGAATGGACGTTATCGCTTTGCGCGGGTTTACAACGGAGAAAACTGGAACCCGCAACTTCGCGCACCGCTCACACAACCGGGCGTCAACGTGAACGCCGGAGAATATTTATTGGCGGTCAACGGACGCAACCTGACCGCTACTGACAATGTTTATCAGGCTTTTGAATCCACTGCTGGAAAAAATGTCGTCATTCGTGTTGGCACAAATCCTGATGGTTCCGCCTCCCGCGAAGTTACTGTCGTGCCAATTCCTCTCGAAACACCTCTGCGCAATCTCGCGTGGATTGAAGACAATCGCCGCAAAGTAGATCAAATGAGCGGCGGCAAATTAGCCTACGTTTATTTGCCCGATACCGCACAGGGTGGCTTCACGAATTTTAATCGCTATTATTTTGCGCAACTCGACAAAGAAGGCGCAGTGATTGACGAACGATTTAACGGCGGCGGTTCAGCCGCAGATTACATCGTAGATTTTCTGCGCAAACCCGTGATGAGCTATTGGGCAGTACGCGAAGGCGGCGAAGCGACTACACCGTTCGGAGTCATTCAGGGGCCGAAAGTCATGATCGTCAATGAATACGCGGGTTCGGGCGGAGATATGCTGCCCTGGATGTTCCGCCGCAATAAAATTGGGCAACTGGTTGGCAAGCGAACATGGGGTGGATTGGTCGGCATCGGTGGCTACCCCGCGCTGATTGATGGCGGCACAGTCACCGCGCCGCACTTCGCTTTTTACAGCCCTGAAGGTCAATGGGAAGTCGAAAATCACGGCGTCGCGCCGGACATCGAAGTTGACATGGAGCCGGTTGCGTGGCGCGCCGGAAAAGACGTTCAGCTTGAAAAAGCGGTTGAAGTTGCGCTGACAGCGTTACAGAAAAACCCGGTCAAAAAACCGCAACGTCCAGCGTATCCGAACTATCAGAAACCACCGACGCCGGAACCTGTTCGAGCCGCAAAGAAGTAAAGTGGCAAGACCTTGTAAGATATGCAAAAAATCAGGCAAAGTTTTGACCTCAGCGCAGTGATAATAATTCTTATCACGCTGGTATTATTTGTCGTGGCATTGTTCGTCAAAGGTTTCACTAAAGATTTACTGGTTGAAATCGCGGTCTTTCTGGTTTCCGTCAAGTTGATTATGAACGCTTACAAAACCAGCCTTGCAAACAAAGCCTTGCAGGAAAAACTAAACGAAATGCAAACAACACTCAATCGAATTGAAAGCCAGAAAAGACCCTGAACGGAAACCAGCGTTGGCAAATCAGACCAAATGACTGGTCAGATAATTGGCATATAGTTGACAGCGAAAATGTACTTCGTGCGGCGCATCACCGAGGATCAAGCCCGCGCTGCGCAACCGATAAAAGCTCTCGCTTGTCAGTGTATTTGAACCTTGCAACAGTTTAATTACGGCGTCGCGCAACATTTCATCCTGTAATAACGACAACAACAAACGACGCAGGTGATCGCCAAATAATCCTTCGTTGTGCGTCGCCTGCGCTTCGATGTCATCCAGCTTCAAATTATGTCCCGTCATCTCATTAATACCACGATGGACAAGATACGGATGCCCGCCGACCAGTTCAAAATACCGCTGCACCTCGTGATCATTTTTCAAAGGTGAGCCATAGCGCTGATTCAGATCAGCAATTTGGGTAAGTGAAAAATCTTCCAGCAATAATCGTGTGCCAACATTAAAAGGCGATTGATTCAGATCAGTGATGAACAAATGCGCTTCGGTGGCGTAAGCAATTGCCAGCGTGAAGCGTTGCCAGTGTCCATCAGGATCAAGGGCGCGTTTGTTATGCCATGACCGAAACAACCCGAAAACTTCACTCCCAAAATCACACGCGAACAAACGATCAACCTCATCCAGCCCCCAGACAATTGGGGCCGTAATTTGCGCAAAAACCTGACGCCGCAAATAACGCTCAAAATTAATGCCCGGACTCAGATGCGGCGTCCAGACTGTACCTGGTAAAACCTCCAATTCAAGTTGATCTGCGATGGAGCTGACCAGCGTCAAAAACAATTTTTCGGACGAGGCAAGATGTTCGGAACTTAGGTTTTGAAAATCTGTGACGACGACTCTGGCTCCACTTTCGCGCGCCTGCTGTAAGCCCCGCGCCAACAGCGAAGTTTTGCCCACCTGACGAGCGCCTTTCACCAGCACGATGCTGTCCTGCCGCCTGATCGCGTCAATAAATGCAGCATCCGTTTTGCGTTCAAGGTAAAACCTGGAATTGAGCGCCACGGCTCCACCTGCCGGTTCGACTCCGCCCGGCTCCGTTGCGCTACGATTTTCAGGCCAGGATTCTTTGACCGCGCCAACAAAACGATAGCCATATTTATGTTTGGTTTCGATGTACTGTGCGTCAGGCGCAACGCTTTCCAAAGTTTTACGCAACGTCGAAATATTACGCGTCAGGTTGCCTTCTTCGACAATGCTGTCGGGCCAGAGTTGCCGGATCAAAATATCTTTGGGTACTAAATGACCGCTGTTTCTGATCAACATAACCAATAAATCGAAGACCTTTGGTTCCAATGGCAGGAGTGCGCTCTGATAAAATAACTGGCGCTCCGCCGTGGCCAGCCGAAACTCGCCAAATTCATAATTAGAAATTGCATTGCTCATACACGAAGACCGAAATTCCGAAGAAAACCTGAAGATTTTCCGCAGTACTTTTTTTCTGTTCCCACAGTAAATACTGTTGGCACGATGAGGGAATAATGCAACTTTGAAATGCCTGCTGATTAGTGATTAGAGGCATTCTAAAACAGCATTTGAACTTGTCAAGACCCAAAATTCAGTGATGCAAAATGGGCAATTTAAACTCAGCCATCAAAAGCAGACAGCCGGAGCCAATTTTAAGCTCAAAAAATTGGACTGGCAGTTTGGAAAGCGTCCTGAGCCGTACGGAAACCGTAGTTATGCACCAACTACGTTTAGCCGCTGTATCTTTTGCCGACCAGAAAGTACAGCAAAGATTGAATGCCCCAACTTCATATGCGAAAACAACCGCATGGGCATTCACAATGATTTGCAGTCGAGAGTCATAAATTTATGCTGGGATGAGCCTGCGAGCAAAGCGTTCTCAGGCCTCGGAAGACTACAATCACCAGCAGACCGCAAGCACCGCGCCCAGGTTTTATTAAACTTGTGCGCGGTGCTTGCGGTTTTAGTTGTGGTCAGGTTGTCTCGCCTGCCCCTGCTTGATTTTATTGTTTATTCTGTACTTCAAATTTTGGCTTTTTTGTGGCCTCCAACTCTGCCACTTTTAATTTCTTCGTTAACTCAAACTCCTGTGCGGCCCGAGTGACCTGTCCGGCCCGTTGATAAGCCTGTGCGAGCTTGAAATGGATTGACGAATCATTTGGTTTGAGTTGTGTGGCGCGGCGCAAATGGGTGATCGCTGCGGGGTATTTTTTCTGGTCGAAAGACAACACACCTAAATGATAAAAACCATCGGCAAGTTGAGGGTCAAGTTTGATTGCGGTTGTCAGCAAAGCTTCAAGCTGGGCTGGACTGGCCTCGTTTTCAGCACTTCTCTTCCCTTTCCACAAATTCATGGCGTAGTAATAATGCGCCAACGCATTGCGCGGTTGTAGTCGAATAAACATAGCAAAACGTTTATTAATTTCATCCGCAAGTTCAACCGAAACGCCATACATTTCGCCTAAAAACACATACGGTCGCGGGTCGCTTTGATCAAGGTCTACGGCCTGGCAAAGGGTCTCCACGGCTTCGTTATATTTGCCGAGCGCGTATTCGGCAATGCCGCGCCCGACGCGGAGTTGAGAGGATTTTGGATGTTTCTCAACGCCATAATTGAAAATTTTCAGGGCTTCATTCGCGGCAGTCAGTTGCAGCAAAATGTTGCCTAAATCAAAGACATTTTTTTCGTTGGGATCAAGTTGGGCAGCGCGTTGATAGGCTTCGGCGGCGGCGAGGTTATTGCCTGCGGTTTCTTCTGTCAGCCCCATCAGGTTATGGAGTTCGGCAGTATTTTTTATTATCAATAATTGCTGAATTTGCTGCCGCGCTTCAGGTAATTTTCCTGTTTGCACATACGCGAGTGCCAAATCATAACCGTTGGCATAATGCGTCGGATTCAGCAGCCGCGCTTTTTCCAACCACGGAATCGCTTCGTTTAATTTCGCGGCGTGGAGGTAAAACTCACCCAGATTATGACTGGCTTCAAAATTCTTTGGAGCGCGGCGCACGGCTTCTTTGAGCTGATGTTCAAGCAAGGCAGGACGGGCAACAGGAGCAGAGGCTTTGGCTTGAAGAACCCAGCTCGCTACGGCTCGCGGTACAGTACCCTGAGCGATAGCGATAGGGTAACTCCACGCAAATAAATCCGGGCAAAATAGTGAAAATAAAAGTAGTAATGATGCAGGCCACATCCGGTAAATATACTAAAAAAATTCCGGGACAGTGCCGCGCACAGCACTGTCCCGGCGGAGGCATTTTAGAAGTACAATTTCAACGCCAATTGTACCTGGCGCGGATTATTTCGCTGTGATTCGAGGCGACCAAAATTGGAAGCCTGGAAATTCGAGGTCGGAATATTGAAGGACGGTGTGTTCGTCAGATTGAAAAATTCTGTCCGAAACTCCGAACGGAATCTTTCTTTCACGATGAACTGCTTGAACACCGAAAAATCAATCCCGCGTTGTGATGGGCCGCTTAACTGATTGCGTCCGCCACCCAGCGGTAAAAGATCAGTCTGTCCAATCGTCGTCGCTTTCGGCGGATTCGTAAATGCTGCCGGATTCCAGATCACGCGATAGCCGCTGGCATCACGGACATTCTGATACGGATCCACGCCTGCCACCTTCAATGAATTACAACCGAGGCCTTCCGTTGTTGCAATCGTACAACCGACAACTTGTGGCTGTCCGCTGTAATAGGTCATCACCCAATTCGCGCTCCAACCGCCCAGCACGGCATTGCCGATCCCGTTCATGCTCCCCAGGAATTTCTGCCCTTTGCCGAACGGCAGATCGTAGTTTCCACTCACCACTAAAGCATGCTTCTGATCAAAACTGGCGCGCGCCATCTCTTGTCTGATCCACAGCACACCGACCGAGCGATAACCACCTGCTCCGCCGTTGCTCAGCAAATCGCCCGCATTCGTGAGCGTTTTGCTAAAGGTGTACGAAACCAGCAAGTCCAACCCTTTGCTCATGCGTCGCGTGAATTTTGATTGCAGCGCATGGTAATGGCTGTTGCCAGTTGCGGCAGCTAAGGAAGAGCCACGCGCAAAGGTTGGGAATGGCACGTAATTCTGCGGGTTCAGTCCTTGCCCTGGTGGCAGAATTTTATTGATTTGATTCGTCCCGACAAAGGCTTCGATGTGTCGTCCGAGCGAAGCCACATAACCGACTTCGACAGTATTCTTCGAGCCTAATTCATATTGCGTAATCAGGTTGAAGCCCTGTGTGTACGGCGTTTTGTAATTGAAATCAATCCCGCGCAAATTGAGGTTGGTGGGATTGACTTTGGTTGGATCAAGCGGCACTCCCAACAATCCACGTTCGAGCGTCGCCAATGATCCATCAGGATAATAAAGCGGCGCGACCTCGTTCGGTGAACGGAACGTGAAATCGAATTGGAATGGATAGTTGTAACCGAGGCTCGGATTGCCGCCCCTGTTTTCAAACGCGCCGTAATAAATTCCGTACCCGCCCCGCACGACTAATTTTTGCGTCGCCTGATAAGCGAAGCCGAAACGCGGCCCGAAATTTTTCTTCTGCGTGATGCCGATGCCCGAACCGTAATCATCGGAATACTGCAAATCAATGCCGTTCGCCGTCAAACCATCAATGAAGGCTTGCGAGACTTTCGGATTGTCTTTGCGTTGTAAAGGAATCACGTAACGCGGCTTTTTGCCCGCTTCCTGCACTAAATTTGCCTGCGCCCAATTCGCATCTTCGGTTAAGCCGAAATGCTCCCAGCGCAAGCCAATATTCAGCGTTAATTTGGAGCTGATTTTCCAGTCATCCTGGAAATATGTGCCCCAGTAATTGCGGTAACTGGCAATGCTGCCAAACGGTGAAGCTTGTAAAATGTTCACACCACCAACGAAATCTACGCCGTTGGCAACGGTGGATTTAACCGGTGTCAGCAGGAATTGCGCACGTCCGGTGTTGGCATCACTCAATCCTGGCGCAGAAGTGAAGCTGCCATCAAAAGTGAAGTTGCCACGCGCATACGGCGGGCCAGTCCAAGGGAAGTTGATGTGCTGATATTCAATCCCACCTTTGAACGTGTGATTTTTATAAATCTTCGTCAGGTTGTCAGTAAGCTGTGTCGTGTTGCTCAACCGATCAGCCACCAGCCACGTGACTGCACCTAAGCGATTCAGACCGCCGACATTCAGAGGAGGCAAACCGCCGTTGCCATCAACCTGTGGAACGCCCTGAATACCAAAAGAACCAGGAATGTCTTTCGTGTCGCCGCCAAGTGGTGGCAATCGATTGGAATGTTCGCGGCTCAATCCCAAACGCGCTTCGTTGATGAGCGAGGTGCTGAACGAATGCGTGTAGCTGACAGCTAAACCTGATGTCCGAACTTTTTCATCGCCATCGCCATACGCTCCACCATCGGCTGCGCCGGCAAATGGGCCGGGACGAAAACGAACGATGTCCGCAAAACTGTAACGACCAAAAATGTGATCGCGTTCGCCGAAGTGATGATCAATGCGCGTGTCAAAGGAGTTCGCATCATCCGTCAGATTGCGAATGGCGGCGTAATTGTTGCCGGCGGTTCCCGCCTGATTGAAATTTTCGGTCGGATACAGATTCATTAACTTGATGGCGCTCGCACTCAAACGATTGACTGGAATTTTATTACCAACAAATGGATCGCGCACAAAACCCGTTCCCGTCGCGGCGATGCCAGTGACCGGATCAACTGTTCCCAGGGTCACTTTTCGCGTCGTCGCCGGATCAAAAATTGTTCCCTGCAAAATCGCACGCCCCAGCAAATCTGTCCCGCGCGACTTATTTCCTAAGCGTGTAATCAAGTCAGAAAAATCGGTGTAGCCGCTGGCTTTTTCCAGTGCTGTCGGCACAGAAGCCGTGATTGATCTGCCCTGTCGAATACGTGTGCCTTCAAAATCGCCAAAGAAAAATGTTTTGTTTTTCCAGATGGGGCCGCCGAGTGCGCCGCCAAATTGATTCTGGCGATACTTGGCTTTTTGGAGACCACGGAAATTGTTGGCATAAAGATTCGCATCGAATTTGTCATTGCGCAGAAATTCCCACACCGTGCCGTGAAAATTGTTCGAGCCGGATTTCATCGTCGCGTTCAGGACTGCGCCGCCCGCCCGACCAAATTCCGCACTGAAGGAATTCGTTTGGATTTTGAATTCACCAATCGCGTCTACGGGTGGCTTGATGACGTAGGCAGTTCCATTCAAAAAGTCCACGCTGCTGGTGTTGTTATCAATCCCATCAATTAGATAATTATTTTGCGCCGGACGCATTCCGTTGGCGGCGAATTGTCCCGCTGCGCGTGCGCCCTGTTGTGGCAAATTTACACCTGCGCTCAAGCGCGCCAGATAAGTCCAGTCACGACCATTCAAAGGCAAGTCGTTAATCGTCTGTCCTGAAACAGATTGCCCGACGGAGCTTTCACTGGTTTGGAGTAATGGCGTTTCAGCCGTGACTTCGACAGTCTGGCTGATTTCACCGGTCTGTAAATTGAAATCTACTTGTGCCTGTTGCTGGATGTTGAGTTCCAGCCCGGAACGCAACGCCTTTTTGAAGCCCGGAGCCTCAACTTCGACCTGGTATGTTCCGGTTTTGAGCGGAGTGAAAATGTAACGACCATTCGCATCCGTTTCGCCGCGCTGCGTCACGCCCAACCCTTTATTCGTGAGCACAACTTTGGCATTTGGCAGTACTGCGCCTGTGGCATCCCTGACTGTGCCAAGAATTGTTCCCGTATCAACTTGAGCAGCGGCGGTTGCGCTTAGCCAGATTAAGCACAGTAAGGCTATCAAGTTCAAAGACCTGAACTTTCGCAAGAAATTACTCATGGAGTCCGTCCTTTCGTTTATTCGTTTAAATGAAGTTTAGATACTACTGTTAACTGCGGCTAAGATAAATGGTTTGTCCAAATGTTGCAACGGCTGATGAACATAAATGCCGTCTGGCACTTGCTAGCTGCTGGCGCAGAGGTGTTTGCGTAGTCACATTATTTTTTTCTGGCGAATCACACGACGAGCCAATGTTACGCCAGAAATACCTGAAACCGATGGTTACAAGCATGAAAATTGATTAGATCACGCCGGCATTGCGAAATTCCCCGATTTCTTCCTTACCGAAGCCAAGCGCCTGCAAAACTTCATCTGTATGCTCGCCCAGCATTGGCGCACGATGAGCAACTTCGCCAGGGGTTTCAGATAATCGCACGGGCGTATTCGCAATTGGCACCGGTTCAGCAACGCCGGGATATTCGACGAACTTCAATAATTCTCTGGCTTGCACCTGGGGATCGTTGAGGACTTGCTCCAGATCATAAACGGGGCCACAGGGGAGGCGCACGGCTTCCAGTTGCGCGAGGACTTCTGTCGTCGTGCGTTGCCCTGTCCAGTTTGCCATAATTTCAGTGATGAATTCGTAATTATCACCACGAACTAAATCATCAGCGCAGCGTGGATCAGTCAGCAAATCTTCGCGCCCGACCAGTTTCGCCCAACGCTCGAACATCGGTTGTCCAATCGCCTGCACCATAATCCAGCCGTCGCTGGTTTGATAACAATCGCTGGGAGCCGCATGAAAAGCCGTGTTTCCGCGCTGTGTGCGGATAATTCCGGTGATGTAACGTTCGGCTAATAAGGATTGCATGAACGTCACTCCGGTGGTCAGCAACGAAGCCTCGACAATTTGTCCTGTTCCGGTGCGTAGTTTTTCGTATAAAGCCGTCATCGTCCCAAAGGCTGCATGCAGGGCTGTCCCGAAATCTTCAAAGGAAACGGCGCTGCGCACGGGCGCACCGGGAAATCCGGTCAGGCTCATCGCGCCGGACATCGCCTGGGCAATTGAATCAAAGCCAGAACGCTTTGCGTAAGGGCCGGTTGCGCCAAAGGTTGAAACCATGGTCAGAATAATGTCCGGCTTGATGGCTTTGAGTGCTTCGTAATCAAGGCCTAATTTTTGCAGGACATTGAGCGGCAGGTTGGCAATCACAACATCGGCGCTGGCAATCAGGCGACGTTTGATTTCGGCGCTGTGAGGATGTGAAGGATCAAGGGTGATACCTTTTTTGTTGCGATTCATGTTGAGGAATAAAGCGCCTTCACCAGTTTCAGCGAGCGGGATGAGAAAGCGATCTTCGCCGCCTTCCCGCCGCTCCACACGAATGATTTCCGCGCCCATATCGGCAAGGAGCGCGGCGCAATACGGCCCCGCAATATAACGTCCGAAATCAATCACCCTAATTCCAGCCAGAGCTTTATGCATGATCTCTCCAAAAATCGAAATTTTGTTTACCTGAGCTTACGCCAATTGGTGCCGCAATAACCAACGAAAGTTTAGTGGACTTTGGGCAGATTGCCAATAAAATCAGGGCAAAGACGCCGGGATATTCCGGCTTATCAGCTTCATCAATCATCAGCTTACGCCAATCGGCGTGCGATTCTTTGCTGAACACCAGAAGTTTCCTTTCTTTTTTTTTCTCTGTTGCAGGCAGCGATGATTTCAGCCCGCCGCCTATTTTTCTGCTAGCTCATTCTGCTTCTTTTTCAGTAATAAAATTCAAACTGACTTCTTTATTTTATTTGTTAATATCCTGCTGCCTCAAGCGTCGCCCCAGATAAACACCCCTTTCAAAATTAAATTCTTGCGTTCAGTAAAAATTAAATAGGAAATTTAGCAATGAATAGGAAGTTCTCTCTCTGCCTGGTTTCCTGCAACCAGGCTTTTCGCATTCTGCGCTGTGCGCTTGTACGGTGTATACAATTTTTTCGCCCTACTCTTCTCTTTACGCTATTCGTAAAGAGTCCCACGTTCAGAGTTGTCCGCACACTCCCACCGCTTCTCTCAGGATACCCGTTTTTTCTATCGTTCCTGCTGTCAGTAATCTTTTTGGGAGCAGGCGGAGTAAGTACAGCTTACGCACAAATTACTATCACTCCTGTTACCTGGAGTGTTATCGGGCTGGATAGTAATGACACCACCGTTG
>JANMKB010000141.1:0-4318 GCA_031371805.1 Blastocatellia bacterium
GCATCTGCCAGTTTTTCAAAATCCACTTTCACACATTCGCATGAAGCAAGCTTGGTTTTGAGTGTCTCGACAATCAACTCACGAGTCGGTAAATCAAATTCCAGCAACTCATTAAAGCGCCGAAACAGAGCATAGTCGAGACTCTGTGGATGATTGGTAGCGGCAATAATCAGGCCGGTTGAATTGTCTTGTTCGATATACATCAGAAAGCTGTTTAGTACACGCTTAATTTCACCCACATCATTAGCAAATCCACGATACGTGCCGATTGAATCAAACTCATCGAACAGATAGACGGCGCGCGTGTTCTCAATAGCGTCGAATATCAACCTCAATTTGGCAATGCTCTCACCAAGGTATTTAGTGATTAGCCCATCCAATCTCACGACGAACAATGGCAAACCGAGTTCACCCGCTAAGACTGAAGCTGTCAGTGTTTTGCCACTGCCTGGCGGTCCTGTGAAAAGCAGCTTTCGACGTGGTTGCAATCCGTGAGATTGAAGGCGGTCAAAAAAACGTTGCTCTTTCACTATCCGCTGAAGGCGGGAAAGTAATTGCTCATTTAATGTCATATCTGAAAGTCGAGCTTTCGGATATGAGACTGTTAACAAACCCGCCAGTTCGCTACGCGGGCGAACGATTGGAATAGGTTGTTTCGCTGCCTGGATGACAGGGTTACTGCGGGCTTTATCAATCAGTGCGCGTAACTCCTGAGCAAACTTGCCTTGACCTTTGCGTGCGGCGGCGGCGGCGACTTGCATGGCAACCGAGTAGAACTGTTCCTCGTCACCATCTACGTGACTAAGAACGAGTGATTTGATCTGATCCGCAGAAGCCATACGTTTCCATTTATTTGAGTTGCAATCTCTTTCTAAAATTATCTGAATTTGCACGATTAAATTTGTATCGCAGGGAACTCTCAAAAATACATCTTCTTTTTACCACAAAATACAGCCTGAGTCATTGTATTCTGAGGTCTCCAATCACCTCTGATTGACAGAGGAACACATCGAACCTGTATACTGAAACCCCGCAAACACAATGGCATTCGCTCTAGCTTTGAAGCATCACCAAGTACGAGGAAAAGCGCAAACAAAAATCGCCGCTTCAGTCAGGCACATTGTCACGTATTGCCGCTGCTTGCAAAAAAGCGGTATGCTTTGGGCTACGAGGTGATTTTATGAGCGTACAAACAACAACTATTGAAGTAGATCAATTGACAGCCATTATCCTCCGAGCAAAGGCGGAAGCAAAAGGAATAACCATTTCTGATTGGCTCCGCTCGCTGGCTGAGAATGAAGCCCCGATGCCACAATCTACTTTTTTCGAGACTGCAACGCCAGAAGAAAGAGCCAGAGCCGTTGAGGAATGGGCAAGCCGACAACGCTCAACCGCTCCGCCGTTATCCGATGCAGCAATTAGTCGGGATAATATTTATGGCGTGCGCGAAGACAAACAACTATGAGTTAACTGCGGAGATACCATAATGCTCCAATTCACCCAATCCATTCACCTTGTCGTATTGCTGACGATGCTGTCCAGCTACCTCGCGGCACAAGCTCCGTCAGCGATCACCCTTATGTTGTGATTACCAACGATGGCGCGTTGGGTCGTGCCTTATCCTCATGGAGTTGTTTCCAGCGCGAACAACATTGACTGCCGCATTGATTGAATAATCACAGCTTCTTCCTTCATCGGAAAATTTGCAATCAGTGCCTCAATCATTGGATGCCTCAAATCTTCGGTCGCTCCTACGTGGTAGAAATGCTCTCGCTTTAGCATGTGAAAACCAGGCTGATTCCAAGCAAGATCAATCGCGCTATTCCTCCGAAACTCGTTGCTATGCCAGGTTGAAAGCATGAAGTCGCATGAGATTGCGCCAAGCCTTGCAGCCAAAGCCGCTTCATCGTCGTCTGACCAGGAATTGAAATAATCTACATGACGACCAGCGTAGGGCGGATCGGCGTAAACAAAATCACCCTCTTCAAACTTCGAGAGCGTCTCGCGGAAATCACAAACCTGAAAAGTCCAGTCAACGGTACTGAGGACTTGCGCGATCTGCTGAACCTGATTTGTAATTTTGGTAACGTAGGCTTGAGCAAATCTTTCTGGCTTATGACAGTAGGGAACATTGAACTTCCCCTTTCTATTAAAGCGGATGAGACCATTAAAGCAGGATCGGTTCAGGAAAAGAAAATCAAGCGATGTCGGCGCGTCATTAAATCGTTCGCGCACCTCGTAGTAGTAAGGCTCGCCTTTAGTTTTCAACTTCTCGCCTTCGTTGGTTAGAAATTTCTTTACCGATGCCGGGGTGATTATTCCGTTCTGAATATCCTGATAGAAACGGATGATGTGAATGTTTGTGTCGCAAAGCAGAGCTTTCTTAGGCTGCACATTCAGTGCAACGACACAAGAGCCGCAAAACGGCTCAACCCAGCGTGAATAATCTCGTGTCTCCACAACCTTTTGAATTGCCGAAACGAGCTTCGTTTTGATCCCCTGACATTTTATAGGAGGCACCAAAGGCGGACGGCTCATGAATCTGCCTCCTCATGGTCGGAATCATCTTCTGCCAAATTTGCTATCTCTTCTTCGTGAGCCTTGAGACTGTCAAGGCCTCGTTGCTTGTACTCCAAATAAGTCTTTAGATTCATGTAAGGTCGCTTCACGCCAACCGCCTCGGCCATATCTCGCGTGAGGTAAAACATCCAATAGTCGTCATAGACTTCTTCGCCTAGTGAGGCGAATGGGCCTGCCCCACTGACCAGAGCGTCAATCTTAACAACTGAGCCAATGTTTTTAGTGTTGCCGCTGCCAGGTCGTGCTGTCGCAATGCGAAATTTAGGTTGGGCGAAGAACTGAAAATCCTTGATGACTGATGGAATACTGGTCAGATCAGCCAGTGAAAATTGTTTTCGTTCATCCGCGACATCGTCGCACTTCGAGTAGATGACGCCCAGGACGAAGTGAGCAGCATATTGGCTATAAGGGTAAAGGGTATTCTTGTTGCTCTCTCGATTTCTGAAGTATCCGGTGAAAGCGCCCAGCGTCATTCCATTCACATTCGTAGCACTTTCCCGGTAAGTACTCTTGATGTCTACTGCAAACCGATTGCCGGAGGCGCGATGAGTAAAGGTGAGATCAGGATAGAAGTTTTGGTGATGACATATCTCAATCTCCAGCCCATGAATCTGAGCGAATTCAACGAACATCGGGAAAAGGAGTAACTCCAAAACTTTTGAGACTATTTTAGTGTCCACGGAGATGGAATAAACGCGCTGATACACATCAATAAAGCCCTTGATAATCCAATCGCCTTCGTTAGTGGCAACCGCTTTAGCAAAGGAAGTCGCATGATCCTGGAGGTGGTTAAGAAATTGTTCTGATGTCATCAAAATGAGTGTAACTGAAAATGGGGAGTTCCCAAATAGCGGAAGACTGGATCAACAGCCGAGATAACGCACCATGCTCCACCGTTGCCTCAAACATTCTCCATCACGATTGGCTTGCGCGGGTTTACCAGCCACCAGCACAGCGCGCCCAGAAAATACAGGATGCCACACACGTACAACGGCGCCGACCAGCTACCGTATTTTTCGACGAAGAGCGCCGCGATAATGGGGCTGAGAAAGCCGCCGATTTGTCCGGCGGTATTCATGCAGGCACTGACGGTTCCGGCGTGATCGCCTGCGATGTCTGTGCAGGCGCTCCAGCTTGCGCCGAGTAAGAAATTTGACGAAGCGAGTCCCAATGAAATCAGGACAACTGCTGTGACGTTATGTTGTGTCGCTGTCCCAATAATCAGCAGGACGCTGGCAAACAAATAACAAATACTGCCTACGCCGCAACGCCCAACGCGCAAGCCAAATCGTTTCGTAGCCCAATCCGTCGTCACGCCACCAAACAAATCCGCCGCCGCGCTCAGCACTAGCGGTAAGCCCGCCATCACGCCCAGCATCGTCGAAGTGAATCCACGCGCATTTTCCAAATACGTCGGCATCCACGTGATGAAAAAATAAAAGCCGTAAGTTTGCGTGAAGTACGCCAGACAAAGCGCGATCAGGCTCCGATTCGTCAGGATATTTTTCCACGCCGCCGCGCTGAGTTGATGCGACGTAGCTTTGCCGCGTCCGCGCTGGATATGTGCAAGCTCGGCAGGCGAAACGGATTTGTGCTGCTCCGGTTCATCGCGGAACCACCAGTACCACGTCGCCGCCCAGACAAATCCGACGGCACCAAAAACAAGGAAGACGCTGCGCCAGTGCATCCGCCTCAGCATCCACGTGACCAGCAGCGGAGTGATGCCGCCTGCCAGATG
>JANMKB010000157.1:0-2206 GCA_031371805.1 Blastocatellia bacterium
GCTCCAACCGCCTCCCAAACGAAACGCAATGTCTAATCCGTCCACCTTAAAATTTTTCAGCAGGTAGTCCAGTTCCTTCAAATCAAATTCTGCCAACTTGATCTGGAAATCTTTTTCAATCGTCTGGCGAATGGCGTCAAAGTTTGCGGCAAAGGCTTTGTCATCGGCTTTCGCGGCGCTGAAATATTTTAATAACTCCGCCATCGAAGCGGTTGCCGTTAATGGTTTTTCCTGCGCGAGTGGGCGGCTTAGCAAGCGCGAGAGAAATTGCGCCCGATCAGCAGAGAGCTGAAAAATTGCCTTGTACATCAGGTGCTGCGTGACGGCCATGTGCCGAATGTCTACGATAAAGGCAATGCGCGGGCGAATTTTTGCAATGTAGCTAAAATTCTGTTCTGGCCCGACGCCAATGTACGCGCCACCACTGGCGTTCAATTCCTGAAGCTTGTTCAGGACTGGCAAATACGCCGTTTCATTCGAGATTAAATTATCTGAAAGAAAATCGCCGCCGGGTTCTGAGAAGTCTGTGATGAGTCGCTTAAATTCTGTAGTCGTTAATTTTTCAGGCAAGCTGGTTGTCGTGGCTTGTTGAAGCGGCGCAGATCTCGTTTGTAAAAGTAGCAAACCGAGCAAAGCCAATGTCAGGAATTTCATGTCATTTCTCCGTGTGTGAATCGCGTGAAAAATATGGCACTGATTGCTGGTTTACGCAATCAGGGTTTGGGAAACCCAGCTCGCTACGGCTCGCGGTACTGTATCTGGAGCAGTAGCGATGGGGTGACACGCGTGATATTGTAGCCCCCCTCGAGTACCAACGCTTATGTGTAGAAATATCAAACCTCTTTTTAATTTCGAGCCGCTGGTGACAGACGGAGAAATCCGCGCCGCGTCGCTACAATTTGTGCGCAAAGTGAGCGGCTTCAACAAACCATCAAAAGCCAACGAAGCCGCATTTCTTGCCGCTGTTGATGAGGTCGCCGCTGTTTCCAGAAAGCTGCTGAATTCGCTTGAGACAAACTCTCCGCCGCGCAATCGTGAAGAAGAAGCCGTCAAAGCACGAGTCCGTTCAGCACAACGATTTGGCAGATAATATGGCAACACATCCGCTCAAAGTTTTATTCATCGGCAACAGCTTCACAGCGCGAAATAATGTTCCGGTTCTGATTGAGCAATTAGCAGAAGCGCGGGGCAAAAAATTACAACATCAACTGATTTCCGCCGGTGGCGCGTCGCTGCGCTTGCATTGGAACAAGGGCGAAGCGCAACAGCTCATCCAGCAAACACAGTACGATTATGTCGTCTTGCAGGAACAAAGCACGCTGCCGATTAAGAATCCAAAACGCATGCACGAGAACGTCCGATTGTTTGATGAAGTCATCAAAGCTTCCGGTGCGAAGACTGCGTTGTACCTGACGTGGGCGCGCCAGAATGCGCCGGAAACACAGGCGGCGCTCACGGAGGCTTACACGACTATTGGCGCAGAACTCAGTGCGAGAGTTGTTCCGGTTGGAGTTGCCTGGCAGAAATTTTTGAGTAGTCACAAACAACCAATTCTGCACGATAAAGACCAGAGTCATCCCACACCTGCGGGTTCATATCTCGCCGCGTGTGTTTTCTTCGCAGTTTTGTTTGCTGAAAATCCTGTTGGTATTCCTTGTACGCTGAAAGATTTGACATCAGCGCAGGCAGAGTTATTACAAAAGACAGCGTGGGCGACAGCCTGTGGAGTGCAGCAGGCTTGACGCCGCTTTCTGTTCGTTGTGCGGTATGCCCTTTCTTCTCTGAACGCCAAAGCGATGTCGAGCCATCGCACTACATAAATGCGACAAGCTGATTTTGACGGCGAAGGTTGAATGAATTTTTACCAGGGAAATTTTACCTTCAAAAGCAATTCCTGATAGCGCAGATCAGTCAGCAACGGCTCATAAACCGGATGATGTTTGAAATCAATCACGCCAACATTTTTCTCAACACTTTGTTGCATCAACGGCAATGCTTTTTCTGTATCGCCGAGGCCACAATAAACCCAGGCGATCTGATACGGCGGCACATATCCTTTCCGGGCTAATTGCTGCAACTCCTTCAGCACGGCTATGGCTTCCGCCTGTTTGCCTGCGCGCGCATACACATTGCCGAGCGCCGCCAGATATTCGCTACCGCGATCTGTGGCGCGTTGCACTTCGGCAATCGCTTCGTCGTGCTGGCC
>JANMKB010000223.1:0-29327 GCA_031371805.1 Blastocatellia bacterium
GCGATTGGCGCACTGCGCACGGTTGGCAGTTCGCAGGTGACTTATCAGGGCAATAACCAGGTGTATGGCACACTCGCCCAGCTTGGCACTGCTGCCCTGGTTGATTCAACCCTTACCGGGTCAACAGCGGCTAATCCGAAATCAGGATTTTACTATACTGATGCTCTGACCGTACCAACCGCGACCAATTTCAACGTTGCTGCCACCGCAGCCTCAACCAGTTCTGCTGACCGCAAATTTTGTGTGGTCGAGGATGGCGTCATCAGATTTGGTACTACTCCAGCGACAGCATTTACTGATGCGTTAGGCCGCGCGGGTACGCCACTTGGTTCTGCCGCTTCCAGCTAAAGCGTGACTTCTTAAGTTGGGTAATACGAGGGAGCAGCGTTAGTGCTGTTCCCTTGTTTGCCATTTTCCAGGTTGATAAGTATGAAAACTAAACTTCCTCTTACGATCCTGTCTTTGCTTATTTTCGCAACGACAATTACTGCTCAACCACGCTCAGCCGTGCCGACTCTCACGACTGATGATGTAATTGTCACCAGGCCTGTTACACCGACTCCACCTCCTGCCACAGCTACTCCAACGCCAGAAAAAAACGTCGCCAAAGTTGCAACTACAGAAGAAAAAAAGCCAGGTAAAATTGATGCCAAAACAGAGACAGAAAAAGCAGCGGCTGATCCTGCCAAAGATGCCGAAAAGGATTGGAATGCTAAGCTTGATCAGGCGCAGGAAAAAGTTAATGGACTCGAACGCCAGGCCGACCAATCCGAATTGGAAATTGCCAGATTGCGCAATCAGCTTTTTAGCGCCGATGCGAAATTACCCGAAGCCAGAGGTCAGCTTGTCACGCAAATGGGTGAATTAACGGCACAAATGAATAAGCTGCGCACCGCTGCCAAAATCGCACAAAAAGATGTAGCTACTTTAATTGCAGATGGCAAAGCGAATAACTATAAAACAGAAGACCCGGCGCAAGGGGGCGAAAAAGGCGATTCCGATCCGCAAGCTAAACAAAAAGCCGAACAGAAACTGAAAACAGAATTGAGTGATGCACAAGCCCGGATAGAAATCCTGCAACTTCGCTTAAATAGCAATCACGCAGAAACCCTGAGAAAAGGAAGCGGCGATAATTTTACCCTTAATCGCTTGCGTGAAGAGAAAGAAAATATCCTTACTGAATTAGAAAGCACACGGGCAAAATTGGCTGATCTCCATAATAAGCTAAAGAATAACCAGGGCAGTCACTTACCTTTGGATTAGTTTATGCCATCAACATTGCTGCCAGTATTCCCACCGACGCCTTTACCCTATGCAGATAAAAAAAAGAGTTTTACTTCATTGGCATCGGTATAGTTTGCCAGAACGGGGGCTACTATTTTTACCATTCTGTATTTTAACTCCACGCCTGCTTAACCACATCAGTACAGGTCATAATGGAGAGACTTCACAGGAATTAATTATTGCTCTTGCGCTGCTGGTGCTGTTGATGTTGGTAGGGTTTGATATAAAGCGTAATCATAGGCTATTCGACTTGGCTTTTAAGAAAACAATCTTATTGTCAGGCGGCATGCTGGTATTTACTTTTTGGAGTATCCTTTCCCTGGGATGGACTACTGATATTGGAGCTACACTGGATCATTCAGTCTTATGGGTTAGCTATTGTATTGTAATATTTTTGGGGCAGTTAGTATTAAGGCGTCGCTCAATGTTTGGGCTGATATTTACCCTCGTAATGACATCTTTATTAATTGCTATTATTAAACTAGCTCAATATTGGATGATGTTAGATGAGCGCTCAATAGTGTCACCTATGTTTGCGAGTATTGGTGTCGAAACTGAGCTATTAGACACCATTTTACCGTTAATTTGCTCAGTGTTTATTTTTATGCGTCGCCGAATAACAGCTATCTGGATTATTGGTGTAGTGGGAGTGGTGTTGATGGGGGCGATGTCAACATATCAACGTACTCCATTATTGGCGTTAGCAGGCGGAATGGGTTTTTGGTATATAACCTTGTTATTTAAGCGCGAGATCAACAATCGCTGGAGGCGACTTGTATGTTTAACTGCAGCATTGACTATTTTTGGAGTTTGTCAGCTTGTCTTACCCTCTGGCATAAAAAGTAGGACAGATAATAGAACTTTAAAAGGAAACGAATTCATTGTTAATCAAGTCAAAGGCATCCGTTCAATGGAGATTGACACCAACACTCGGTTAACAAGCTGGGGTGCAGCTACGGAAATGATTCTGGCGCATCCATTTTTGGGGATTGGGGCTGGGGCATTTAAGTCGGGGTATGCTGAGTATCGTCGTCGCGCCAATGTGAGTCCTTACTGGAGTTGGGTAACAGACTATTCACAGGCCGACGGAATGGAATTTAACTATCGCACTCATAATGAATTCCTACAAATTGGAAGTGAATTAGGTATAGTTGGGCTAACTCTAATCGGAATAATATTACTAATAATCATTCTAATACTATTTCAACCTATAGCTTATCAACGAGGCTTGAGCGCCAGCGTTGGGGCAGGAGGAATAGCCTTTATCATTAGCTCCAGCCTGGCGTCATATTCCTTTCGCTGGCTGCCGTGTGGCTTAATCTTTTTTTTATTGGTATCACTGACCCTCCCAACTAGGCCGAACAATATCTTACCTGGCTTAAGACGATGGTTTATGACCAAGCGGATAATGAAATATGCCTTTATTATATTATTGGCTGGTAGCTTTTTAGGCGTTGTCAGGACCTCGCAAGTAATAATTAGTGAGTATTATCAGTTACAAGCTAAAGCCATACCCGAGGATAGAAATTACGAAGCGATTAATTTGTATAAGAAGGCTTTAGCCATAGACCCTTTCAATTTTCACGCTTCTGCTGAACTGGGTATCGTACTATTCCAGGCTAAGCAATATGAAAGCTCCCGTAAATACCTTGCTTATGGTGTAGGGCATGGAATTAATAATGTGATAGGGTTTGCCTACTTAGCAAATGCCCAGGCGCAAGCTGGAGATGAAAATAAAGCGCAGGCAATACTTGCAGAAGCAACTGGAGTTTATCCCACTTCTCTTTTCTTACATGCATTGTACGCCGAACATTTGGAAGCAGTAGGAAACTTACCCGCTGCACAAGCGCAATGGGAAATAGCAAGATCCATTAATCTATCTGATGCAGAAGTCTGGCAGGTATTGGCAAAGCAGGGAATCAACGCAGCTACCGCTATTGCTATCAAAAAAAAGCTAACTCATCCGATAAAGTTAACCCCCAATCTTGCGGTTGGTGCAATGCGCGATTATCAGGAAATATCCGCTGTTAAATAATCAAGTGATAAGAGTGTGACCTTAATTATTTTGCATATTTTACCTGTTGCAACTTATCCATTGCGGACTGTTTTTCCTGCTCTAACTTAGCGCTGAATCGCACCGGATAATTTTCGGGATTGTGCAACGATTTGTAGGTTTCAGGCAGGCTTTGCAACTGTTGTCGAGCGTGTTCCTGCGTCGCTGGTAAGGTTGGTAACGGCGCAATTAACTTGCCATCTTTCATCACCAGTTTAAGTAATTCCGCGCCGCGGTGCTCGTGTTCATCGGCAATGCCAATGATGTCTCCGACAAACATTCCATTGTCTGCGTATTCACGCCAAACCTGTTTGCGGTAAGGATAAGTCGCTTTGTCCTGGCTCAATTTCATTTTGGGCTGACCATTTAATTCAACCAATTTATAAACACCTGATAAGGCCGGGGCATCGCGCGAAGTCGAAAGATCAGTGCCGACTCCGAACGAATCTATCGGGGCGTCCTGCGCTAATAATTCAGCAATTTTGTCTTCATCCAGATCGCCGCTCGCCATAATTTTTGTTTGCCGCATGCCGGCCTCGTCAAATATTGTGCGGACTTGTTTTGAGAGTGAAAATAAATCTCCGCTGTCAATTCGCACGCCGCGCAATGAGGGGCCAATTTCAGTTGCCAGTTGCGCGGCGGCTATTGTGTTGTAAGTGTCAATCAACAAAGTCGTATGGTCAGGAAAGATTTTATGAAAAGCCTTGAACGCATCGTATTCACGGTCGAATGACATAATCCACGAATGTGCGGCTGTGCCGTAAACCGGCAGGTCAAATTTCATTGCGGCTTCGACATTCGAGGTGCCAACGCAGCCCCCAATAAATGCTGCTCGCGCTGCATGCAAAGCTGCATCCATTCCGTGTGCGCGTCGAGTGCCGAATTCGATAATGGCACGACCTTTTCCCGCGGTGACGATGCGAGCGGCTTTGCTGGCAATCAACGTTTGGAAATTGATAGTGGAGAGTAAATACGTTTCCAGAATTTGCGCTTCGATCAGCGGAGCGGTGATGCGCAGGATCGGTTCATTGGGAAAAGCTATCGTGCCTTCAGGCATTGCCCGAACTTCGCCGCTGAAACGAAAATTGCGCAAATATGTAAAGAAATCCTCGGAGACATGCGAAAAAACCGGCAGCGATTTAAGAAAGGAAATTTCCGCCTCGCTAAAGCGCAGCGCCTGCAAATATTCCAGTGCCTGCGCTAAACCCGCGACTACCAGAAATGAACGGTTCTCTGGAAACTTGCGGATAAATAATTCAAAGCTCGCAGTTTCGTTGCGCTGATGCGCGTGATAGCCCGCCGCCATCGTGAGCTGGTAAAGATCAGTCGCTAAGCCTAAATGTTGTGTCATAAAAATCACCTTAGTGTACTTGCGACACTAACTATAAGGGGCGTAATTGAAGCTGTCAATCAGATTATTAGGAAAACTCGCGTAGTCGGGTATAATCCCCGTTTCAAAACTCAGACAGGCCATTAGCTTGTCGGATATTATTCAGAGGAGAAATCGCTGTGAAAGAAGGTTGGGAAGCTGTCATCGGACTGGAAGTCCATGCGCAATTAGCCACTGATTCGAAAATCTTTTGTTCCTGTTCGACTACTTTTGGCGAAGAACCAAACGCCAATACTTGTCCGGTATGTTTGGCGTTGCCCGGCGCTTTGCCAGTGCTGAATCGCCAGGCGCTCGAATGTGCCGGGCGAGCGGCGCTCGCGCTCGGACTTACAATTAATCCTGAGTCTATTTTTGCGCGCAAAAATTATTTTTATCCTGACCTGCCAAAAGGCTATCAGATTTCGCAATTTGATAAGCCGTTTTCGGAACATGGCGCAGTCGAGATTTTGACGAGCGAACGTGATGAAGGCGGACGTCCTATCGAATGGAAATTGAAGCGCTTTGGCATTACTCGCGCTCATCTTGAGGAAGACGCGGGGAAATCAGTGCATGACATCGGCGACCCGACAAAGTCTTACGTCAATCTGAATCGCGCTGGCACACCGTTGCTTGAAATTGTCAGCGAGCCGGATTTTCGTACCAGTTGGGAGGCTTATGATTATGTGAGTTTTCTGCGCCGGACAGTCCAGGACATCGGTGTTTGTGATGGAAATATGGAAGAGGGAAATTTGCGGTGCGATGCGAACGTTTCCGTGCGCCGCACTGGCGAACCATTTGGCACGCGCACCGAAACCAAGAATATCAATTCGTTGCGCTTCATCCAGAAAGCCATTGATTACGAAATTGCTCGCCAAATCGAAGTGCTTGAATCCGGCGGCAAAATCGTCCAGGAAACGCGGTTGTGGAGCGAGAAAGAAAATCGAACGTACATGATGCGCTCGAAAGAGGACGCACACGATTATCGTTATTTCCCTGAGCCGGATTTGCCGCCTGTCGAAGTCAGTGCGGCGTGGATTGAAGGCCTGAAAAATTCTTTGCCGGAATTACCCGAAGCGCGGCGTCAGCGTTTTGTGCGTGAATATGAATTGTCACCCGAAGACGCTTTGACGCTGACAACACAACGCGAAATGGCGGATTATTACGAAACTGTAGTCAGTACCTCCAACAATCACAAAGGTGCGGCAAACTGGGTTTTGTCGGAGCTTTTACGCGAACTGAAAAACGCCGATGCTGACATCACCGCCAGCAAAGTCACCGCCGAAAATTTAGGTGCGATGATTCGTCTGATTGATGACAACACGATTTCCGGCAAGATTGCCAAAGATGTCTTTGCCGAGATGTGGGCGAACGGCGGCGATCCGGCGACGATTATCCAAGCAAAGGGCTGGGTGCAAATAACCGACCTTTCCGCGATTGAAAAAATTGTAGACGAAGTGATTGCCAATAATCCCGGTCAGGTCGAACAATACAAAGCGGGCAAAGTGCAACTGATGGGTTTCTTTGTCGGGCAAACACTCAAGGCCAGCGGCGGCAAAGCAAATCCGCAGGCTGTGAACGATATTGTGAAAAATAAATTAGGATAAAATTGATTAGTGAGCGGTATATATGGGTCAGGAAGAATTCTTTATTTTCAGCCACCAGCTACTGTTCGCTAAATACTATTTGCTAACCAGCCCCATTCAAAAACTATGACTTTACTAAAACATTCAAAACTCTACTTCGTACTTTTTATTTGCCTCGTGGCGTTTGGCTGCGACTCCAACAACTCAGTAGTTTCTACTTCAAGTTCGCCGCCCGCCGTGAAAAAAGCGGGTGCGATTCCGGCGGTGCAGGCTGGGGAAGAAATTGCTGTGATTGAGATGGAAGAAAAAACTTATGGCACGGTTAAAATCCAGCTTTTCTCTGACGTAGCGCCGAAACATGTTGAGAATTTTAAAAAGCTCATCAATGAAGGGTTTTACAACGGCCTGGCCTTTCATCGGGTGATTCCTGATTTGATTATTCAGGGTGGCGATCCGACTACGAAGGGCGATGATCGCAGCAAATGGGGAATGGGGATGCCGGATCAACCAAAGGTGAATGCTGAATTTAATGATCGCCCGTTTATTCGCGGCACCCTGGGCGCAGCCAGAGCGCAGGAACCGAATAGCGCCAGCAGCCAGTTCTTTATTTGCGTTCGTCCGAATCCGCAATGGGATGGAGAGTACACGAATTTCGGGCAGGTGATTGAAGGGCTGAACAACGCGCAGATCATGTCAAATGCTCCGAGTGATGCCAAGCAAGTGGTCAAAGATAAAATCATCATCAAGCGGATGTATTTAGAGAAATATAAAGGGAAGTAGGTTGAAGATAGAAGTCGGAAGTCAGGAGTTGTATTGAAAATTACAAGTTATTTTGTCAGTACGAATCGCTGATAAAGATGCTATTCCCTCTTGTATTCCTTCCGACTTCCAACTTCCGACTCCCGACTACTTTTTACAATGCATTTCATTGAAGCATTAAAGCTCGCTGCTGCCGCGATTGTGGCGCACAAATTACGTTCCTTCCTTACTTTACTGGGCGTTATTTTTGGTGTCGCGACGGTCATCGTAGTTGTTTCCCTGATCGAAGGATTTAACAGTTACGTTGATGAAAAGATTGCCGACATCGGGACAAATGCACTCAGCGTCCAGAAATATTCAATTGAAGATTATTCCAGTGTCGAACGTCTGGAACTGGCGCGGAAACGTAACAAAGATGTGCGGCTTGAAGATTACGAAGCCGTCAAATCTTTACGCGGCAGATTCATCAATGAGGTGGGCGCGACTTCCGGTTCGCTGGGCGAAGTTAAATACGAAAATATTAAATTGTTTGAAGTCCGTATCCAGGGTGTCAGCTCCAATATTCCAGAAATTGATCGTATTGAAATAGCCGAAGGACGTGCCTTCACTCCGACCGAAGAGGAACATAACCAACTGGTATGTTTTATCGGATCGGACATGGCCGAAAAATTCTTCCCGAAAAAAAATGGCATTGGTGAATTCATCAAAGTTGATGGCCGCCCTTTCAAGGTTATCGGCATTGCCAGCGCCCTCGGCTCTGTATTCGGACAATCCCGCGATAAATTTGTCACGCTTCCACTTTCCTCTTTTTTGACCATCTATGGCGCACGCCGTTCGATTCAACTCAAGGTTACTTCCACGGATGAAAATACTTACGAAGATGCTGTAGACGAAGTACATGCAATGATGCGGGCGCGCCGCAAACTGGCTCCGAACGAGCTGGATAATTTCGGTATCGTGACGCCGAAAGCGATCAACAATCTGCGCGAAAAAATCTTCGGTACCATTCAAATCGTCGCGGTGGGTGTGACTTCGATTGCGCTGGTGGTTGGCGGCATCGTGATTATGAATATTATGCTGGTGTCCGTGACCGAGCGCACCAAAGAAATCGGCATTCGCAAAAGCCTGGGAGCGCGGCGCGGCGACATCATTAAGCAATTCCTGGCGGAATCAACCGCGCTGGCTTTGCTGGGAGGTGCGCTCGGTGTGTTGCTGGCCTGGATCGTTGCAAAACTGGTGGAAGCCTTAACTCCGATTCCGACTTCTTTGCCCTGGCTGGCGGTTGCGGTGGCGTTATTTGTTTCCGGCAGCGTAGGCTTAATTTCAGGTGTTTATCCGGCGTGGCAGGCGGCAAAGCTTGATCCGATTGCCGCGATGCGGGCTGAGTAGTAGCTGTATGAATAACTGGCTCGAAAATGTTTGGATGGCGCTGGATACATTGCGCCAACACAAGTTGCGGTCATTCCTGACCGTGCTGGGAGTCATTATCGGCACGATGACTGTGATTGTGATTGCGGCCTTTGTTTCCGGCATTGATGCGCGTGTTGCCAAAGAAATTGAATCTTTTGGCACGAACTCAATTTACATTTATAAATTTGATCCTGGCTTTAATTTTGCTCCGACTTACGAAGAGCGCACCCGCAAACCGTTAAGTTTTGAAGACGCGATGGCAATTGAAAAAGAATGCCCCGCTATCGGCTTTGTCTCGCCCATGATCTCGCCCGTGGATTTTACTACCGGGCCTATGGTTGAGCGCGTCCACGTAAAATATCAAACGACAGAAATGTCGAATGCGACGGTGCAGGGAACGATGCCCGGGTATTTTAAGATGGGGACGACGGAACTTGAAGAGGGCAGATTTTTCAATGAATCAGACAATGCTAATCGGTCTGATGTGGTCGTCATCGGCAATGATGTGGCAAATACTTTAATGCCGATGGTCAATGCGATGGACAAGGAAGTTACGATCAATGGACGGCAATATCGTGTGATTGGCGTGTTGCGCAAACGCGATAATTTTATTGTGAGCAATGAAGACCCCGGCAACGAAAATAAAGCTGTTTACATGCCTTATGCTTCGCTGATGAAAATTTATCCAAACCTGGAAGATAATTTTATCCTCGCGCAGGCTGTACCTGGAAAATTGACTGAAGCAGTCGAGGAGATTCGCCAGGTACTGCGTAAACGACGCAAAGCTACTTATAGTGCGCCAGACAGTTTTGGCATCTCCACTGCCGATAATATCGTCAAGCAATTTCAATCCATCACGGGTGGAGTATTTTTGCTGATGATCGCAATTTCCAGCGTTGGTCTGCTGGTTGGCGGCATTGGCGTGATGAATATTATGTTAGTGTCAGTCACCGAGCGCACCAAAGAAATCGGAGTCCGCAAAGCGATTGGTGCAAAACGCCGTGACATTATTTCGCAATTTCTGGTCGAGGCGGCTACGCTGACGGGGTTAGGCGGATTACTGGGAATTTTATTTGGTTGGGGCCTGGCGGAAATTATCAAGCTGGTGATGCCCACCTTTGTACCCCTGTGGGCGCCGATAACTGGTTTTGTGGTCTCAGTTGCATTAGGTGTCGGCTTCGGGTTGTGGCCCGCGTGGAAGGCCGCAAGCCTTGACCCGATTGAAGCATTGCGCTATGAATAACAAATCTTATTAGTGGTAACACATCTGAATACGAGTAATAAATCGTAGTTAATATTGAGGTTGATGGTGGAGGATACGATACAGCCCTCATTCGATCCCACAGGTGATCAGGAATTAATCGTGCGTTTACGCGCTCAGGATCAGTCTGCGCTCAATGTACTGTATGAGCGGTATTCGGGAGTAGTGTATGCGCTGGCGCTCAGAATTATCGGGCAGTCAGCCGATGCAGAAGATATTGTGGTGGATAGTTTTTGGCAGGTATGGCAGCAGGCGGCGAATTACGATGTCTCACGCGGACAATTGCGGGGCTGGATTGTGACGATTGCGCGAAGCCGGGCGTTAGACCGTTTGCGGGTCATACGTCGGGCACCAACGGTTGATTCTGAAGAGGCTGATAACGCCCGGCGTATTCTGGCTTCTGATGATAATCCTGAGCAGGAAACCTGGGAGGCGGAACAATCAGCTATCGTCGGAGCGGCGCTGGCAGCGTTGCCAAAAGAGCAGCGCGAGGCTTTGGAGCTGGCTTATTATCAAGGTCTTTCCCAATCGGAAGTCGCCGCACGTTTAGGCGAACCGCTGGGAACGATTAAAACCAGAATTCGACTTGGCATGATGAAACTGCGCGAGCAGTTAAGTCATTTGCAAAGATCGTAAAGACATGAAAATAGACGGAGAAAAATTTACCGAACAAGCGGCGCTTTATGCAGTGGGCGCATTGGACAACGCTGAGCGGCGTGAGTTCGAGGAATATTTGCGCAGTGCGCTGGGTGAAGAAAAACGCGAGTTACGCGAACTGACTGACGCCGCGTCAATGTTACCGCTGGCCCTGCCCCATTCGTTTGTCCCGCCGCAGATTAAGTCACGCTTATTTGCCCGGATTGAAGCGCAGATGACAACTGCTGAAACTAAAGTAATTTCGATCCCCGCAAAGGTTTTACCGTTTCCTGAAAAACGTCGTGTCAGCTTTTTTGATCTCTTTAAACTACAGCCTGCGTCTGGCTTGCTGGCGGCGGCGACCTTGTTACTGGCAATCACGAGCGGATTATTGTTATGGCAAAACAGTAAATTATCACGCGAACGCGATGAACTGGTACAGCAGGTAAGCACTAAAAATAAAGAACTGATTGCCAAAGACCAACAGGTTGATGAATTGGCGCAACAAACGACGCGGCTGATTTCTCTGGCCGGCAAAGAAGCGCCACAGGCCAGCGCCAAAGTATTTTGGGATACCGCCAAACGCAAGTGGGTAATTTACATTTATAATTTACCCGCTGCCCCTGCCGACAAGGATTATCAACTCTGGTATATCACCAACGACCAACAAAAAGTCAGCGCCACCATTTTTCGCCCTGACACAAATGGACGCCGCGAACTGACCATTGAAGTTCCGCAAAATGTTGCCTCGCGCCTTGCCGCCACCGCCGTCACACTTGAACCCAAAGGCGGCTCATCACAACCGACCAGTGGTCTTTATCTGGTGGGTACAATTGGTGCGTAAAGATTTTTTGCGTAGTTACTCAGACGCTCAATTCACGCTCTCGCTGGACATCGCCACGCTCGCCAGCTAACATCTGTTATTACTTATCCCATCAATTTTCTATGGAATCATAAGCTATGAAGGTTCTTAAAGTTTTGACTGCGCCTGTACGCCGCAGGATTTTTTGTCTGCTGGTTCTGCTGACTTTTTCGGTTGGTTCTCTGGCTCAATCTGCTAAACCACGCGAAACCAAACAACCTGCTCCGGCTTCAACCCAGCAACCGCCACCGCGTCCGGGGCGCGTTGCTTTAGGCGATAAGGCAAAAGTGACGCTGGCTGATGTTAATGTCGAAATTATTTCTGACCCGCGTGTCATTGCGATGATGGCGGCGCTGAATGCTGCCGGATATGATTTTGAGCCGGGCAATCGCCAGCTTACAAATTTGCGCCAGCAATTGCGCGAAGATTTGAAAAACATCAATCCGAGTCTGGCGCGTCGTTTGAAGGACTATTTTGTCTCGCATAACAAAGGCCGCAGCGAATCCGCCGCTGTTGCCCCATATTTGAGCCTCGCCTTGACGCTGACCGCTGCTCCATCTTTTGCGATTGACGGGGCGATAGAAAAATTGCCGGATGATGTACGCGAAATTACCGATTTTGCATTATTGCTGGAAGAATTTTACCGCGACACGAAATTCGGTTCGTTACTGTCAAAATATGCGCAGGCCTATGAGGCAGCGGCGAAAAGCTATGGTCCTGCGACTGCCGCCTCGGTCGCCAACGTTATTCAATATTTGCATACGGAGCCGATTTTGGAATTGCCGCCGGCTTATGTCTCGCGGGCGCAGGCAGGGAAGCGTGAAACGGTGAGCGATGTTTTGAAATCTGCCAATCGGGTGCGCAAATTTGTCGTCCTGCCTGATTTGCTGAACTCCTCGACGGCAGTGAACTTGCGCGTTGTGCGTGACACTTATTATATTTTTATCGGGTCGGCAGTCGAGACAGGTTCAGCCGTCCGCAAAGGATTTTTACGCTTTGTGCTTGATCCGCTGGTCGAAAAACAGGTGAAAGAGATTTCGGCGATTCGCACTGATTTGAAGAAGCTGAGCGATTCGCGCGGCGAAAAACTCAGCCCTGAATATCGCAGCGGTAACGCCTATTTTCAAATTTCTGATTCATTGTCACGCGCCATTGATACTCGTATTGAAAGCCTGGAATCGTTAATGTCCAGAAGATATGCGGATGAAAAGGCTTTTACGAAAGCGCTCAATGATGAAACCGAAAGAGGGATTTATGAGTTGAGCTTTGCTTATGAACGCGGCTCCGTGCTGGTTTATCATTTTTATGACCAGATGATGCAGGCCGAAGATGCCGGACTCAACCTCGGCAGTTATTTGGGAAGCTTGCTGCAAAATATTAAATTTGATAAGGAAACGGCACGGCTGACGGACAATGCGCAACGTATTGAACGCTACAAAGCCGCACGTGAACTGGCGGCGAAAAATGCTCCGAATCTGGGTACGGCTATTTCCAATGCCGATCAGGATGTGATTGCTAAAATTGATGAAGCAGATCGAATGGTGCGAGGTCAGCAATACAACGAAGCCCGGACGATTCTGAAAAGTGTGTTGCAACAAAAACCAAATAATGCCCGTGCTTATTATGGTTTGGCGGAAATCGGCAGCAAGATTGCCGTCAAAATCGAAGACGAAGCCCGCCGCGATGAAGAACTTTATGCTGCCGTGCAATATTACAAAGACGCAACCGAAAACGCTTCGCCGGAAACTGAAAAATGGTTGATCCAGCGAAGCTATGTTTCAGCCGCAAAAATTCTGGATTTCCTCAATCGTGCCGATGATGCAACGGCGGCTTTTGACCTGGCGATTAAGATGGGTGAAGTCCCCAATGGCGCTTATCAGGATGCCCTAAAAGCTGTGAAAGCCCGACCGGAACAGAAACCCAAGCCATAATTTAACGCCGAGGTAACAAGCGTGAAAGTATTAATTTTTATTCTGATTGGAGTGCTGATTGCTCCTCCGACCTTTAGTCAATCGCAACCATTGAAGCCGATTGTTCCGCCTTCATCTGCGCCAGTGACCTATACAGAAGTGACTGCCAAAGAAAGTGGAATCACCTGGGTTCACGACAATGGACATTCGGATGAGCGTTACCTGCCGGAAACCTGTGGCGGCGGCGGCTTATTTTTTGATTACGATAATGACGGCTGGATGGACATCTATTTTGTGAATAGCGGTCTGTCGGATTTTTACACGCCAAAAAAGCCTACGAAAAATGCTTTGTATCGCAACAATCACGATGGCACATTCACCGATGTAACAGACAAGGCAGGCGTTGCTGCCGGACAAATGGGACAGTTCGGGATGGGCGCGGCGGCGGCTGATTTTGATGGTGATGGCTGGCAGGATTTGTACGTCACAAACTACGGCAAAAATATTCTATATCACAACAATGGTAACGGCACATTCACCGACATCACGGACAAAGCCGGAGTCGGCGCGGCAGGCTGGTCAACCTGTGCGACGTGGTTTGATTACGACAATGATGGCAAGCTGGATTTGTTTGTTTCGAGCTTCGTTGCCTACAGCAAAGCCACGAATATTTTTTGCGGTGACAATCGGATGGGACGCCGTTATTACTGCATTCCACGCGTCTTCAAACCGATGCCCGGAAAATTATTTCATAACCAGGGCGATGGAATTTTTGCCGATGTCAGCAAAGAATCCGGGATTGCCAATTCGCTTGGCAAAGAATTTGGTGCCGTTGCGACCGACATCAACAACGATGGTTTGATGGATTTGTTTGTAGCGAACGACACGGTGGCCAATTTTCTTTTTCTGAATAAAGGAAACGGCAAATTTGAAGAAATTGGCTTGCCCGCGGGCGTTGCCTACAGCGATTCCGGCAGCCCGCGTTCCGGCATGGGAGTTGATGCAGCAGACTTCGATGGCGATGGCTGGCAGGATTTATTTGTTGCCAATATTGATCAGGAATTGTTCAGCCTCTACAAAAATCAGAAGGACACCACGTTTACCGACGACGCCGGAGAAATCGGCAGCGCGACACGGCTCCTGAGCGGCTGGGGCTTGAAATTCATGGATTACGACAACGATGGCGACCCGGATTTATTTTTAGCCAACGGTCATCCCGACGATATGGTTGAGTCGCAGGTCTCGAAAGTAAAATATGCCGAACCGTTGCTGATGTTTGAAAACGTCAACGGCAAATTCAAAAATGTCAGCACTCAATCCGGCGCAGTTTTTGCCAAAGATTTTCCGGCGCGTGGCATGTCCGCCGGTGATTTCGACAACGATGGCGACTTGGATATTCTGGTTATTAATAATGGCGCGGCTCCGCTGTTGCTCAAAAATAATGGCGGCAACAAAAATAACTGGGTCGGCTTAAATTTAGTGGCGACGAAAAGCAATCCCGGCGCGGTCGGTGCGATCATTAGCTGGGAAGCCGGAGGCACTAAACGCAAGCGATTGAAGACCAGCGGCGGCAGCTTTTTGTCTTCGCATGATCCGCGCGAAATTCTTGGCATTGGACAAGCGACCAAAATTGACAGCCTCGAAATCAAATGGCCGAGCGGCAAAATTGATAAACTTACGAATGTCCCGCTCAATGGCTATCTGAAAATTGTGGAAGGTGAAGGGATCGCTAAAAGCGTTGCGAAGGCCGCCAAATAAATTTCGACAAAGTGGCGCAAATCTGATTCTGCTTGCGATGAACAGCGTAAAACGCTAAGATACCGCTCTTTTATCGCGATGCCCCACCGCAGACCCTCAATGAGGGGTGGCTGAATCCATTCAGTCACCAAAATTCACACACTGGAGTTATTCCTATTATGCTTCGATTTTTCTCTAAGTTTCAGCGCTCAAGCAAAGTTATTCTCGTGATTTTCTGCGCTGTTTTATTTCTCGGCTTAATCATGTTTTATGCCTTCCCGAACCAGCAACTGCCAACTAATGGCGCCGCTGGTGTTAATCCTGACGACGGAAAGGTCATTGCGAAAGTTGGTTCTCAGGAAATCACGCTCAAAGAATATCGTGAGCAACTGATGAATATGGTGCAGGCCTACTCACGCGGTGGTCAGGCTGATCCCCGGATCATTAAAGCAATGAAGCTGGATCAGCAGACTCTTGATCGTTTGATTGAAGATCGCGTGGTGCTGGGGGAAGCAGAAAGGTTGGGATTTAATGGAACAGATCAGGAAATTAATGAATCCATTACCAAAGCTTTTGTTGATCCTGACACTGGCAAATTTGTGGGCAAGGAAGATTATCTGCGGAGCCTCAGGTTACAAGGGAAAAATCCTGAAGAATTTGAGCGCGGCATCCGAACCAGCCTGATGACCTCCAAAATGAGATCATTTTTATCCAGCGGGGCACAGGTTTCAGATAAGGAAATCCAGGAAGCATACAAAGCCGATAACACCAAAGTCGAGGTGATTTACGCGACTGTTGATAAAGACAAGATTAAAGATAAGCCAAAAATGACCGAGCCGGAATTACAGGCTTACTTTGAAGCTCACAAGGCTGATTACAAGGCGACCGACCCGCTTCGCAAAGTGGAATATATTTTCATTCCAACTGACAAAGTAATGGTCACTGTGACGGACGAACAACTTAAAGCCGAATACGAAAAGAATAAACAAAAAGAGCCGCGTGTCAGCATCATCAAACTCAATGTTGCGACTCCGACAGATGAGCCAACAGTCAGAGCGAAAATCAATGAACTGAACGCCAGAGTGCGCGGCGGAGAAAACAAGCAGCCGGAAGATTTCGCCGCCGTCGCAAAAGGAAATTCACAAGACCCGTCCGCTGCCAAAGGTGGTGACATTGGCTTTGTGAAGAAAAATCCGAATAACGCAAATGATTGGAAACAGCGCGCCATTGATCAGGCAGCCAACGCGATTGTTGGCCCTTTCCGTGATGGTTCAAGCTGGTACATCATGAAAATCACGGAAGAGCGCGATGTCCCATTTGAAGAGATGAAACCAACCTTAATAGCTGGCACAAAAAATCGTAGCTCTTATCAAAAGGCGAATGAAATAGCTGATAAGGCTTACGAACTTTTTACCGCCAACAAAGACCTGCGCAAAACCGCCGAGACTATTGCAGCAGAAATGAAAGTTAAGCCGGAAGACCTGATTCGCACGACGCCATATTTCAAAAAAGGCGATACGCTCCCGGAAATTGGCAGCAATCCAACTTTTGAAGATAACGTCGCGGAACTTAAGAAAGGTGATATTGGGGTAAAACTTGGGGTTCCCAATGGCATGGCTATTCCGCGTGTAGTTGATGTGCTCGAAGGTGGCGTCCAATTGACCTTTGAGCAGGCGCACAATCAAATCGAATCCAAACTCGGACGCGAGCGCGAATTAAATGCTGCCCAGGAAAAAGCCCGGGATATTTTGACCAAAGCCAAGACCGCTGACGAATTCAAATCGCTGTTGGCAAAAGATGGAATCGAAGTCAAAACGGATGCCAATAATTTAGCCAGTATGCCTTTCAGCAGCCTCCAGGTGTCCCAGCAAATTCGCTCGGCGGTGATGGCTACCAAACAGGGTGAAGCGGCAAAGGCTCCAATTAAAACCGGGGCTGGATCGTATCTCGTTTTTGCCGCGACCAAACGGACAGAAGCCGATCTGACGAAGCTCACAGCAGAGGAAAAATCCTCGCTTCGGCAACGGCTGGTGTCGGAAAAAGGCAGTCTGGCTTACGATACTTTTGTGAAGGATATTCGCAAAAAATATGACGCCGAGAAAAAGATCACTATTTATCAGGATCGCATAGATGCTTATGTCAGCAGCCTCAATGCGAATCAGGCTAACCAATAAGACTGACTGAAGTCCAAAAACAAGAGTGCCGGATAAGACTTTAAAATCTTACCCGGCGCTCTTGTTTTTGGGCTTGTTTGCTTCTGAATCCTGAATCCTGATTATTTCGCCGTTTTACTTTTCTTACCTGTCTCTGAAAGCATATCAAATACTTTGCGCGGCACTGTCAATGATATTGAAACATCAGAATCCTGGGCGCCGATTTTGACCAAATCCAGTAGTTCATTGATGGCCTTCATTTGCGGATCGTTATTACCACCCAGGAACATCCTGCCCATGCCCACCAGGCCCGCGAGGCTGGTTTGCAGTTTTGACGCTTCGTCGCTGGAACCCGTGCGCATTTTGGCATCCAGCAGCACCGTCAAATCTGAAGTCATGTCGAGTGAACCAAAAACTGTTTTGATTGTTGCAGCTTGCTTGAAGAGATCGCCCTGTTCAGCGATGCCTTGTTTGGCGCTTTCGGGAATATGCGCAGCAAAGCGGATAAAGCCAGCGCCGGTTTTGCTCAGCAATTCACTCAGTTGAGTGTTGGCTGTCCCGCTGCCGCCATCAAGGACGCCTTTGACTGCGCTGATAGTGCCAACCGCGACGCGCTCAGCATCAACCTGCGTGAAGGCCATGTCCTCGTCTACGCCGGCTTTTCCCGCTTCTTTGGTAACTACGACAAATAATTGCTTACCTTTATAATCAACGGTGTTGATTTCGGTTTTGCTTTCTTTGCCACCTTTTTTCTCTTTCAGCGCAGCGCTGATGCGGTTGAGATCAAAGGTCAGACCCTGAATGATAGCCGCACCGCCATTGCTCTTGCCTGACATATTCACGCCAATCACGGCGGATTTGATTTTGTAAATATCAATCCCGGTTTTACCAATGAAATCGTTCAATTCTTTCTCGAATTTGGCGATTCCATCCGGGTACATCCCTCTGATTTGTGGCAGCACTTCGTTCATTGCGCGCGCCACATCCACTACGGCGATGGCGTCAGAGGCGGGTAACATTGCCATATCATCAGCCATCGTCAGGGGCGCTGATTTTATAACGGTAGCTGCTTTCGCCGGATTGTTTTTGGGATTGCTATAACCTGGAATAAGAATAAAGGCGGATAAAGAAAGGGCTAAGCCGAAATTAGTCAGTTGATAAAATCTTTTCATACAATGCTCCTCAAAAATGTCCAGCCAACTTTCGTAAGCTGATAATTCACATGCTTTCAAATGTAACAGCAAGTAACGATTTGCCCGACAAATAGTTGTTCTGATGCAGACTAACGTAAAGTTGTCCGCTCAGGTTCAAATTTTTGCTGGCTTAGATTAAGACGCCGCGCCGCAGACATCTGTTAACAGGGGTTTGGATTTTCAAATTGCCGGGGCTGCGCTTGACAGCTTCTCTGCTTCGCAGTAGCTTGACGCAGTATAGCAAACTCAATTGCTTACTCCTTCATTTAATCAGCTATGGTTGCTAAACAGGTACAATTTAGTGAAGCTTCACAACCGCGTTACCGCTCACTGATTGTTATGTATGAAAGTGAAGAAGACGCGAATCAGTTGTTAACTCAACTGGCTGAGTTGAAGATTGCACTCAACCACGTAACTGTTTTGCGGGTTGCACTGGGGAGTCAGCCAAAGCCAATTAAAATCATTCTGCACGGTTCTTCTGCTTCCTCTAAAGTGAATCGCGCTACCTTCATCGGGGCAGGAATTGGCTGTTGCATAACTTTTTTAATTGGACTGAGTTTGTACGAAGCCAGTTTTCTCTCCTTATCATTCTTTGAAGCCATTTTTGTTCATCTGCTCGCGCTGGTCATCCTCGGGGCAGTTTTGGGTGGAACCATCGGCGCGATCATCGCTTCGTATCAGGCGCAAAAGCAAATTGATGCCTTGCCGCCGCAACTCGCGGATGGTTTTCTGGTGGTGATTAAAACCCCGGTGCATCTGGCCGATCAATGTGTGTCTCTCGCTCACAGTCTGGGCGCCAAAAAGATTATTCTGTAAGACAATCTCAGCTTGCGCAATTCATTCCACTTCATTTGTCAAATAGCCCGCTTTCGAGTACCTTGTCTGTGCGGTAAGACACCAATCATAACGTCAATTTCTATTAGTTAATAAATTCAAAATAAATATCCAGAGAGATATGTGCGTCGGACAAATTAGGATTGATCGGTAAACCGAATTGCCAGGTACTAAGTGGCGTCTATCGGTTTTGCCCAAAATCTCTATTATTCGTGGCAAAGTTTTTTTGCTATTAACTCAACGGAAAAGCCAACAGGAGAACGAAACAATGACGATATTTGATTCACTTATTAGCGAAACAGCAGAGAAATTCGGCTTGGGAGACAAAGCTGATGGGCTGCTTTCAGGATTACTTTCAATGATTACCAGTTCAGAAGGCGGCGGCCTTACCGGACTGCTTAGTAAATTTACCGACGCTGGTCTGGGAGACGTAGTTAGTTCATGGGTAAGCGGCGGCGATAACAGGGAAATTTCCGGTGACCAGCTTTCCAGTGTTCTGGGTAACGATGCCGTCAGCGGCATTGCACAAAAGGCCGGAATCTCAAGTGGAATTGCCTCAACGGCGCTGGCATTTATGTTGCCAAAGGTGATTGATAAATTGACGCCGAATGGTGTCGTGCCGACCGGCATTCCCGAGATGCTCAAATCTTATCTTGGCGGATTTGGTGATGTCGTTGGAAAAGGTATTGGAGCCGCAGGTAATTTAGCCAGCGGAGCCGCCGCCGCCGGCGCAGGTTTATCCGGGGCCGCAGGTGCAGGTATGGCAGGCGCAAAACAGGCCGCCGATTTTGCGGGTGATACGGCTAAATCAGGGATGTCCTGGATACTAAAGGTTTTGCCACTACTTTTGTTATTGGGCATTGCTTACCTGGCCTGGCGGTCATGCAGCACTACACCAATAACGACGACGACGACGGTTGCACCGACGGCAGCACCGATGCCGAAAGTTGACTCTTCATTTCAGGTCATCAACGCCAATGGCAAGTACAAGGTTACTGCCGTTGTACCTGATGAAAAGACCAAAGCTGAAGTCCTCAAACAGCTTGAGGCAACTTATGGCAAAGATAAATTTGAAGCCAATATCACCGTTAATACGAATGCCAAACCGGCTGGCTGGCTGGCAAAACTCGGCGATGCACTAAAAGAACTCAAGGCTCCGGGAACCGAGTTTAGTATCATCGGTTCGGCTATGACAATCAGCGGTCTGGCGGCGGATGCGGCGAATGCGCTGAAGGCTAAACTCGGTTCGCTCTTTGGCGCAGATTTCAGTGTTAGCACAAAGATTCTGGACATTGGGGCCGCCGTAAAAGATGCGGCGGCGGCGGCGGCGGGTGCGCTGGCTGGCTTAAAACCAGGCTTTACTGCCGATGAACTGGTGAAGGCGTTAAATCTTGAGGTCATCAATTTTGCTTCGGGCAGCAATGCCATTCCGAAAGAAAATGAAGACTTGCTCAAGAAATCAGCCGACGCGATCAAACAGGCTCCTGCCGGCACTAAACTGGAAATCGGTGGTCACACTGACAGCACAGGCAATGCCGCTGGCAATGACAAGCTTTCTGCCGCCCGTGCCGCCGCCGTAAAAGCTTTCCTCGACAAGGCTGGCGTCAAGGCTGATGTCCTGACCGCCAAAGGTTATGGTTCAGCAAAAGCTATCGCCAGCAACGATACGAAGGAAGGTCAGTTTAAGAACCGTCGGATCGAATTCAGCGTCGTTAAATAATAACTATTCAGAACCTGGGGCAATTGCTCCAGGTCTCATTTACGAAGAAGCCGCTGACAATAAATACTGTGAGCGGCTTTTGATTTATTTACGTTATGAAACATTCAGAAACTCGTCGTGATTTACTCAAATTTCTGGCCAGCAGCCTGGCTGTGGGGAGCCTGCCCAATTTTATTGAGGCTTCTAAAACGCCAAATCTTCGTTGGGCACAGGGCTTTTTATTGTGGCGCAATTTCAAAGGGCAACAGCTAACGCTCCAGGATGCTCTGAACGATTTACAAGCAGTGGGGGCGGATGGAATTGAATTCTCGCCCTTAGCCAAAGAACTTGATAACAATGCGCTGACACCTGATTCCTTCAAGCGTTTGCTGGCACTCAAAAAACTGGCGATTGCGGGAAATTATTACAGCGCACCATTTCACGACGTAACCAAACGCGAAGAAATTTTGTTGGAAGCGGAAAGGCGCTTTGCGTTACTCAAAGAATTTGGCGCCAAAAATATGATCATCGGCCCGCCTGGAGTCGGTCCCGATGCCGACCGCCTGCAACTCATCAAACAACAGGCTCCCTTGCTCAACGAAATCGGTCAGCGTGCGGTGGCGCAGGGCTTGCAAATCGGGTTGCATCCGCACCTGAATACATTAGTCGAAACGCCCTCCGAAATTGATCTGGCGCTGGCAACAACCGATCCTCGTTATGTTTTCTTTTCGGCGGATACAGGCCATATACATCTGGCAGGCGGCGACGTTGCAGCCATTTTGCGCAAGCACAAAACGCGCCTGAACTATTTTCATTTTAAAGACGGAGTGCGTCCCTTTGTGCGGCCTGATTTCAAACCGAACCTGCGCGAGCTTGGCAAAGGCGAAGTTGATTTTTCTGCTGTGATGCGATTGCTTAAAGAACTTCGCTTTCAGGGCTGGATCAATATTGAACAGGACGCGACGACGCTGACTCCCAAAGAATCCTGCCGCATCAGCATGGAATACGTGAACAAAAAGCTAAAGCCAATTTATCGTTGATGAAAAACGCGGAATTCGCCTCTCGCCAGCAAATATTGGTGGGAAGATTTGGGCGACCTGCGTTACACAATTTAGACTGAGCTTTTTTTGCGACCAATAAATTAATCAATCGGAAGAACTACGAAATGAGCAAGAATGCGGACACTTCCGCCCTGGCTGCGGGACTCAGTGAAGCTCGTCGCCAACTGGCTGGCGAAGTCAAAGCACGACAGGCAATCATCAAGCCTTTGGATCGGGCACAGCGCGCACTCGACGGTCATTGCAGCTTTTGATGTGATGGATTTTGTGGATTGTTTTGCTGGGAAAACGCTGCTTCAGGTTGAAGGAAATGTCGCGCAACAGTGATGGATAAAGCCTGTCAAAGAGAACCCGGCTCGCTACGGCTTGCGGTACTGTACCTGGAGCCGGAGCGACGGGGTTGATTTTTTACCGGGGCGATCTCAACCTGAAAAGACGGCTGAAATTGTTGGTCAAATCGTTGATTTCGACTGCAATAATTCCGTTCGCATCGCACGAATACGTTTCCTCAATCAAAATGTGTGAGGAGTTGTTTCGCGCCACCGCCACGTGGGCTAAATTCTCTTCGCTGTGTAAGGTCGGATCGAAGGGGAAATAGACTTCATCCCATGTCGTAATATCTCCCTGTGGTTGCAGCCCGGCATCCAATCCGCCGCATTCCAGATAACGAAAATGTCCGATGTTATGAGCTGGGATATAGCGCCGTTTGAGCGTCAATTTTTCTTCGCCGCTCACCGGCAATAAAGTGTCTTTTTCAAACAGCGTGTCGAAGGCAATCTGGTTGCCTGAATCGAATTCGCGCCAGACGCCAAAATGACGAGTAAAGCGTTCGCGCAACAGATGCCCCGCTTCGCTGTCGGCGGCTACCGCCAGGCCAATCGCGACGGCGGCATGCGGGTAGGGCGAGCGTTTGACCTGCCGGGGATATTTTTCCCGCAACAGGCGCGAAACCGGCGGGAAATCACTGGAACCACCGACCAGATAAACTGCGGCCAACGCCTTCCAGTCAATGCCAGCTACTGCAAAAGATTTACGCATGGCCTGTTCCATCGCGGTGACAGTGCTGTCAATTAATGGTTTGCATTCGGCATAAAAATTGGCGGTTTGAATAATTACTTCGCCTGCGCCTTCGATAGCACGCCCGAGGTCAATGACCATTTTACGCGTCTTCGGACTGAGGCCTTCTTTTTTCTCGCGGCATTCTTCCAGCAACGCTGAAAGTTGCGTCTCGGTAACGGTATGAATGACCGCCTGCTGTAGCGCCATATCAAGCAGGACGACATCAAAATTATCGCCGCCCAGTTTCATGATGCCTTCGTTGCTCAAAACTTCATGGCTGCGATCCGTCAGACTAATGACGGCGGAATCAAATGTGCCGCCGCCCAAATCGTAGATCAACAAATATTCGCGTTTGGAGGTGCCGCCTTCGCCCAGAATGTGATGCGCGTATTCGATGCCGGCGGCAGACGGTTCGTTCATCATGCCGCGAACATCAAAACCCGCGCGGCGAAATGCCTCCAGCGTGATGAAGCGCTGATTACTGTTGGCGTTGGCAGGGACAGAAATCATTGCCACGAGTTTGTCTTTTTTCTTCAGGCGTAAGTTTGAGTTATTGCGCAGGTCATAATTAAGTTGCTCAAAAAATGACGTGAGCCATTCAAAGACGCTCATTTCGTGGTCGCCGATTTTCAAGCGACTGTCGGGACCGAGCGTTGCCAGTTCACGTTTGAGCGAACGACGCACCGTCCAGCCGGGTTGTGATTGTTTGGCTACCGCCTCGAATCCAAAGGCGAGTTCAGTTCCTTTGGTCGCAATGACCGAGGGATACCATTCATAAGTGTCGCCGGCTTCGTTGTTGAAGCTGACGGTGGGATAGTTGCCGCGATTGACGGCGGTGACTACCGTGCGAGTTGTACCGAAATCTATTCCTAAAAGCATATTTAATAACTAAAGCATATTTAATAACGGATGTTAAGCCTGAAGTTTACTTGAGCTTCCGCTTTTGTGTAACATCAGGGCATAAATAATCGCTTTGTGGCAAGCCAGTTGCTTGACTAACCCGATTTCAAATTACATAATTTGCTCTTCCATACATGGCGCATTGGTTAGACCTTTAGTTTTGAAAAAGCCATTACTTTGCTTATCGGAAGCCTGAATTAATGAGGCGTTTGCTAAGAATTCTTGTGATTTTCGCCAATCTTGCGGGATTGGTTTTAGGTTTGCTTTGCGCAACTTCGGTGCATGGGCAGTCGGTTCGCTGGCAGGATTTTCCGCCCCAATTGCAGCAATGGTTGAAGTCAAAACAGCTTGCAGAATTCAGTTTTGAAAACTATCTCGCCTTAATCAATCAGCAAACAGCGGCGCGTGAACGGGACGGCGAATTCGATCATTTGATTTTTTTTGCTTTGCAATCAAAGCTCTTTACAGACTTACCAAAAATTGAACCGGCGCAAAGCGCGTATGAATTTGTAAACAGCTTGAAGCCTGATGAGCGTGAACGCTACCTGAATGAGTCGCAAGATTATTCGCCTGCGCTATCCCATTTGCCACAAGCTGTAACGAATCGTCTCAACGCATTTTCCAGGGCGATGTCAAAATCCAAAGCGGATGAACGCCTTGATTATTTTAAGCAGTTCCTTGAAAAAACGAATTCACAAAAGGTTGCGCAATCCGAACGATTAACCCAGGAATATTTTCGGGCGATGAAGTTTTTGTACCGCAAAGAATTTCTTTCGCGCAGTATCAAAAATCCGGTTGAATTGGCGGCATACATTGCTTCGCTCTATCAAACACGCGGTCACAGTACGGACACGCAAATTGAGGCAAACTTTGCAATTTATGATGCGCTGGCAGCGATCAGGGCACAGAGTCCTAGCGCTCAAATTCATGATGTTTTGATTGTCGGGCCGGGGTTGGATTTTGCGCCGCGCACAGATTTGATGGATTTGTTCGGGCCGCAATCGTATCAGCCGTTCGCTGTCGCTGATGCCTTGTTAACCTTGAAATTGAGCGAGCGACAAAATTTAAAAATTCATTGCGTAGATATTAATGAACGCGTTGTGAGTTTTCTGAGCACGCTCTCATCGAAAAAAACGTTTTCCCTGTCGTTGCTTTCTGGCATTGAAGAAAAAGTTGAGCGTCCGCTGTCGGACGAATTTAAAAATTATTTTCGCGCTTTAGGTCGTAGTATCGGCATTGAATCGAAGCTCCAATTGCTGACACAATGGCGAACGCATCTGAGTAAAAGTCTTCAAATTCAGCCCGAAATTTTGAAATCAATTTCGGCTGAAAAAATGAACATCATCACGCAGCGATGTTCATCCGAAAAAAAGTTTGATCTGGTCATTGTTACAAATGTTTTTCCGTACTTTAATGACGTGGAGCTAAGTCTGGCGTTAACGAATATCGCGGCAATGACCAGGCCTGGCGGGTACTGGCTCCACAATGAACCGCGAAACTTACTGATTAATTTAGCTTTGCTGTTAGAAGTTCCCTCATTGCAATCCCGGACTGTTCTGATTGCTGGAAATCAGAATAATGCACTGTTTGACGGGGTGGCAATTCATCGTAAGAAAAAATCTTAGTTGCTTTTTAGACGCACTCAAACCTGAGTTCGTATGAACAGTAATTTTTATACCAACAGCATCAATTAGGAGAGACCATGCTAAGAAAAGTTATGATTTGTTTGCTCTTCGTAACAGTTGCGACGGTGTGCGCTCTGGGACAGGATTTCCGTGCGACGATTAATGGTCGTATCGCTGATCCAACCGGCGCGTCTATTCCGAATGCCACAATTACTGTGAAGAATAACGCAACCAATGAAATTGTCACTGTGACCTCAAGTGGTGATGGAAATTACAACGTTCCATTTATTCGTCCGGGTATTTACACGATTAGTGTTGAAGCGAACGGCTTCAAGAAATACACCCGTAACACACAGGAAATTCAGGTCAGCCAAACGGCTACAATCAACATTGCGCTTGAAGTAGGCGGCGCATCCGAAACGATCACGGTAACAGCAGATGCGGCATTGCTTGACGAATCCAAAGCGGATCGCGGCAACGTCATCGAAAATCGTCGCATCACTGAATTGCCGCTGAATGCGCGCAATCCGTTTATGCTGGCAACGCTGACTCCCGGAATTACCTTCAACGGCCCCGCGATTTATCAGCGTCCTTTCGACAACGGAGCTATCGCCGATTGGTCAGTCAATGGCGGTCAAAATCGCAACAACGAATTTTTGCTTGACGGTGCGCCGAACAATTCTATTCAGGGCGGAAACAATCTGGCGTATGTGCCTCCGGTAGATGCGGTCGGTGAATTCAAAATCATTACGAATTCTTTCGATGCGCAGTACGGACGCACTTCCGGCGGCATCATTAACGTCGAACTTAAATCAGGGACGAATCTATATCATGGCGCCTTGTATGAATTCATGCGGCGTAATGCTTTCGACGCCAACAACCTGGTTGCCAATTCCAAAGGCATTCCGGCAGGACGCGTTTTAGACCCGGCCACCGGCAAATTTATTAAGGCTGAGCATTTCCTTGATCAATACGGCGGAGTGATTGACGGTCCGGTACGTTTGCCGCATGCCTTATTTAGAAATCTTGGTTACGACGGGCGTGACAAAACATTTTTCATGTTCAATTACGAAGGTTACCGTGAAGGCACACCGAATCCTGCGATTCGAACTGTTCCAACGGATGCTTTTGCTAAAGGTGATTTCAGCCAGTTGAAAGATGCCTCTGGTGCTCCAATCATCATTTATGATCCAGTGCTTCTTCCTGGAGAAACCGTTAGAAGGGCTTTCCCTGGAAACATTATTCCAACCAGCCGCATCAATCCGGTAGCGGCAAAGGTGATTCAGTTTTTCCCGAAAGCGAATACGACTCCGGCAAGCGGTGATCCGTGGCGAAATAACTTTGCAGATCTTCCAAATATCGCGGACGATACATTCAAAAATGTAGTCTTCAAAATTGACCAGAATATTTCGGCATCAGACAAAGCGTTTTTCCGTTATGGTTATAACAACCGCAAAGAGCATCGCTTTGATCAAGGCATTACAACCGGGCCGGCGCAAAGTGGACAGTTGCCGCTTAATCGTATCAATCACACCGGAGTTCTTGACTGGGTTCATACCTTCAATTCTTCGATGATTCTTAATGTTCGCACTTCGGCGAACCGTTATGTGGAAGCCGCCCGCTCTGAACCCGGGCTGGATTTTGACGTCACGACGCTTGGTTTTTCCAGCACCTTCGCGGCGCAGATTCCGCAAAAGCTGTTCCCGCGATTTAACTTTTCTGATTACAGCAGCATTGGTCGCGGAAGCTTTGCTTACGAGCCGACGAATGTTTTCAGTTTTCAGCCGAACATGACGATCAATAAAGGTTCGCATACCACGCGCTTCGGATTGGATATGCGGCATACACAGTATGGCAGAAAGGTCAGCGGAAATGGTGCTGGCGTATTTGTTTTTGATCGTACATTTACACAGAAAGACCCAAATCGTGGTGTGGCTTTAGAAGGAAATTCTATTGCCGCATTTTTGCTGGGCGCACCAACGGGATTGAATTCCGCGTTATCTCCGCAAAGTTTTGTGGATTACAACGCTTTCCCAATTTACATGTTTAAGTATTACGCGCCCTGGATCCAGGACGATTGGAAAATCACTCGTAAACTTACCCTCAATCTCGGCTTCCGTTGGGATTTAAATAAGCCTGCAGTCGAACGTTACAACCGTGAGACCTACGGGTTTGATCAGACCGCCGCGAATCCTGTCACAGCTCGCGTTGATAAGACCAAATTGCTAAATGGTACAAGTTTACTCGGCGGACTTGGTTTCGTCGGCGGAAGCAATGGCAATACGCCATACAAATTTGACAAGAAAGATTTCCAGCCTCGTATTGGTTTTGCTTATTCAATTAATGACAAAACGGTACTGCGCGGTGGTTTTGGGCGTTATTATTTGAACCCAACAGGCAGTCCTGGTTTTGCACTCAACGGATATACGATTCAAACTCCGTTGATTGCATCACTTGATAACAACCAAACAACGCTTCTCAATCTTTCCAATCCTTATCAAAACGGAATTACGGTTCCTTCGGGTAGTAAGCTTGGTTTAGAAACATTGCTGGGACGTAATTTTAGTTATTCGAATCCCAAATTTACTGTTCCTTATGTCCAGAATTACTCAATAGGGTTTCAACGACAATTACCGTTTAGAATGGCTGGGGAAATTAGTTATGTTGGAAGCCGCACCTATAATGCGCAATCGCAATTTAACGGAATCAATGAGCCCACGCAGGCCTTCCGCGACAAGTGTGATATTGCCAAAGGCGGCCATCCGGATGTTTGTAACGAACTTTTGCCGAATCCTTTCAAAGGCGTTTCTGGCTTTGAAGGAACTGCTTATTACTTTGCAAACACAATCACTCGTTACAATTTAAATCGTCCGTTCCCACAGTTCGGAACAATCACTGAATTGGAACGTAACGAAGGAAAAGTCTGGTATAACTCGCTTCAGATGTTGCTCAACAAGCGTCTGTCGAAAGGGCTTTCCGTCAGTGGTAACTACACGTTTTCGAAATCAATTGAGCAGGCAACGCAACTTCCCGGACAGCAGGACAGTACCGCTTCTTATATTGATGACGTCGCGAAAATTCAAAACCGCAGTCTGAGTTTTGCGGATCGTCCGCATCGCCTGACGATTTCAGGTGTCTGGGAACTTCCTTTCGGCAAAGGCCGTGCGTTCTTCGGCAGTGCAAATCGTGCAACTGATCTTTTGCTGGGTGGTTGGGAAATGGCAGGTAGCTATCTCTTCAACTCTGGTCGTCCATGGCAACTGCCAGGCAATGTGGATATTGTTGACCCTGACTACGGCAAAGTTGATAGTAATCGTATTGTCAAGGGTGTCCAGTACATTCAGGGAGCCAGACCCTGCGTCGCGCAATATGTGAAGAGCGGCAGTACATACGTCCGTGATGCGAATGGCAAGGCAACCTATGCGCTGACTTCTAATTCAGTGGCAGCAGGTTGTACGGCGGCATCTTTCGTCGTCCGTGAACAATATCAGACACGCGTCTTGCCTATTCGGGATGCGCACATCAGACGACCTTCGTTTGAGCAGATTGATATTAACTTCTCCAAGAATTTCCGAATTACGGAGAAGATGAGATTTCAGTTCCGTGCTGAAGCCTACAATTTGTTCAATACGCCGCAGTATGATGAACGTACATTTGACACTGGAACCGGCAGTGCTGATTTTGGCGGCATCAATAAAAATGTCACGACACAATCGAACTTCCCGCGCTTTTTCCAGCTCGGATTTAAGTTTGTGTTCTAGTCATTAACAATCACTATTTCAAAGCCACGAATGAAGTAAAATCATTCGTGGCTTTTTTATTTTCACTTATACATTGATTATTTATTTTGTTTGTTTAGCCAAGAGCAGCGCTCATAAAAGCCGCTAATTTCTGCGGATCAAGTGCGCCCTTCGTCCGAACACCGCCGCATAAATCAAGTCC
>JANMKB010000227.1:0-3268 GCA_031371805.1 Blastocatellia bacterium
GTATTACAACACCGCCGCCGTGATTGACGCGGACGGCAAGTATCTAGGCAAGTATCGCAAGAATCACATTCCGCACGTTGCGCCGGGCTTCTGGGAAAAGTTTTATTTCAAGCCGGGCAACCTCGGCTACCCTTGTTTTGATACAGCCTTCGCGCGCATCGGCGTGTACATTTGTTACGACCGACATTTCCCTGAAGGTGCACGCGCACTTGGTCTGAACGGCGCAGAAATTGTTTTCAACCCTTCGGCGACAGTTGCAGGTTTGAGTGAGTATTTATGGAAGCTCGAACAGCCCGCGCACGCCGTAGCCAACGGATATTTTATCGCGGCAATCAATCGCGTCGGCGTTGAAGCGCCCTGGAATATCGGCGAATTTTATGGGCAAAGTTATTTCTGCGATCCGCGCGGGCAAATCATTGCACAAGCTCCGCGTGATGAAGACGCCCTTGTCGTAGCGGATTTGAATTTGGATTTGATCCGCGAAGTGCGTAACACGTGGCAATTTTTCCGGGATCGACGACCGGAAACCTACGGGGCGTTAGTGAAAGAATAGTCTGATGGTGGTAATTGCCCGTTGCGGTTATTTACAAGGAGTTCCCAAGAATTCAAATTTGGCAGTGGGCGGAAAATATCGCTGCCATTCCTCCGAGGTGAAGCGGCGATTGACGCGCGCGCAAATGGCTTTTACCAACTCTTCACTGCGAGTGGTGCCAATTTTCTTTTGGCCGTTGGTTTGAGGCGCAATGGCCTCGCGTGCGGCCTTTTCGTCCAAGCCATGCAAGGCTTGCCACAGCGCATTGTAAATTTCTGGATGCGCCGGATCGTCTGGGTCATAAGGCGCGACGCGAAAAGCGGCTACCGCCAGGAGCGCCGCCGTTTCCGCGCTGGCTTGCGCGTCGGGAGCAATCAGTTTGCCTAAATGTTCTGCAATGATTTCGGCGTATTCATCGCCTTTGCTGCGGGAGCGGTCAATATTTTTCTGAATGCTCTGAATCTCGTCTACGGACGCATTATTCTTTCCCTGTGCGCTAGAAGTTGTTGCACGAAGCTCGGCCACATCCTTGCGTGTCACGGCATTTTCTGCCTCTTTTTCCTGCGCCTTTTGCTGTAATTTCCGCTGTTGTGTTTGTGCGGCTGCGATGTTTTTTTCCAGCCCACGGCTGCGGGCGATCAATTCAGTCTCAATTCTTTGCAGCCGTTGAATCTCGCGGCGCAGCGCCTGTTGCTGTTGCGTAAGCAATTCATTTTCTTTCTTCAGCCATTGCACTTCATCGGTTTGGCGGGCACGTTCGGCGCGAAGTTCGTCCAGTTGTCGTTGTAATTCTGCCAGTTGTTGTCGCAAGGCATCATTATCCTGGATGTCGCGGGGAAGCTTGAAAAGCGCGGCAATCACATCATCGTCAGGGCGCACCGCGCCCGCAGGCCGAGGTGGTGCAACGGAAAACCCCTCACGAATCTCAACTAACCATGACGCTTTCTCATAGAGAGCCACGCGTCTTGCGTTCTCTATCGCTGCTTCCTTTGTCAACCGCTGTATTTGTTCAGTCAGTGTTTGCTCTTGCCTGACCAAAGAACGATGCAAATTCTCTAAAGTAGCAGTAGCGCCGGATAGGTCGTCCGCTTCATCGCGCAGCTTGTTAATGGTCGCTGCGAGTTGTTGGTTTTCGGTGTTCAGTGTCTCAATTTGTTCTTCGGCTTGTTTGTTTTCGTCGCGTCGTGTCTGAATCCGTTGATTCAGGGCTGCCTGCTGAAACTGCAAGTCTGTGATGGACTCTTTCAATTGCTCATTGTTGCTGCGCAATTCGATCACTTCCTGCGAAATAGCGGTGGTTGCTATTTTTACTTCCTGTTTCTTCTGCGTCAGGCTGGCCAACTGGGCTTTTAATTCGCGGTTGATCTTGTACTGCCGGTAAACCCAGCCCGCCAAACCAGCAATCACGCACAGCACTGCCGCGACTAATGCCGCGCGCCGCAGCAGATGGGCCAGACGGCTGCGATCCAAAAACTTCATCGAACGCGCAAAGCCCTGTTCATCGCCCGCCCACGCAGCGGTCGGATGATTCTCGTTGCGCCAGCGCAGGCCGATTTGCAATTGCGGATTGCGCCACAGGCTTTCTTCGCCCGCCGCGTGCCGTTCGGCGCTGCGTGCGAGGCGATCATAGATTTCAGTCGAGCGCGCTTCGTCTTTCGTCCAGCCGATCAGCCGATCCCACAACCGCATCAGGCTTTCGTGCGAGATGTCTATGATCGAATCGGAGTTGAGCGGCACCGCTTTGGGCGGTTGCAAAAAGGCGCGACTGGGTTGGCGAAAAGTTTCGATGACGGCGGCGACTTCGGGTTCGGTGGCGGCGCACACGGCGGCGATGCGGCCTAGCGGGGCAGGTTTGCGCACGCCGCGACCTTCTTTGGTGGTGTCGGTGATGGTCTTGAATAATCGTTCGGCAATCGCCTGCGCGCGTTCTGAAGGCAAGTCTTTGTAAGCTTCTTCGCCGTGCTGTGACAATCCCACTTTCATCGTGCCAATAGCTTCGTAATGTCGAATGTCTATGGGTTCGCCCTGGGCGTGATCGCGTGCCCAGGCGTTCCACGTGCGCATCAGGGCGTGTTGCAGCACGGGCAAGCGATCCATTTCGTCACCGACTTCGTTGAGCAAGCGCACGACTAAACGCGGAGCAATCGTTGCACCGCTGACGGCGACGGGTTTGGTGATAGCGGCGCGCATTTCATCGCGGGACATGCGCGGGATCAGATACAGTCCTTCGTTGATGGCTTCGGGCAAGCCGGGAAACGGCATGCAATCGCCAATGAATTCCGAGCGCATCGTGATGACAACATAAACTGAAGCGTAATCCTGATGCGCCGCGTCGAGCAGCAGCTTCACAAACGCGACCGCTTCATCTTCGTTATGTTTGGTGTGGCTGCGGTTGAAGCGAAACAATTCCTCGAATTGATCCACGACAACCAGCAGGTTGTCGCCGTGCGGCAGCATCGCGTGCTTGACGGCTTCGGCGACGCCCAGACTGCTGTCGCGCAGTGTGACTGCCAGCACGGTTTGATTGGCTGCACTCATCGCACTCATTGCGGGGACGACTTCCGAAACCTGCAAGGCTTTCACCAGATTGCCAATCGGGTCTTCGCCCGGTCGCAGAATGGCGATGCGCCAGCTTGATCCGGCCTGCGCCATAAAGCCCGCGTGCAAGGACGGGATCAGCCCCGATTTTACAAGCGAAGATTTGCCGCTGCCGGAACTGCCGATGACGGCGAGGAA
>JANMKB010000280.1:0-2242 GCA_031371805.1 Blastocatellia bacterium
AAGGAAAGAAGATGTCTTTGCTTTCACCTGATCTATCGCACGATGATTGCTCTGCCTCATTGCCTGAACAAGTAACAGCCGCACCGCTACCCACCGCATTTAAACCCGCCAAATAACCAGGCAAACAAAAGTTTTCAGGGACGATACGTGAGCTTGCACGAAGTAGAGGCGTGCTGCACAATCACTTCGTGCAAGCTCACACAATAGAGCAGGCGGTAGAGCCGCAAACAATTCCTCCAAAGCTGGAACTACTGAGACTAATAAAAAGGATTTCACGTATGACTAACTCAACACCTATCTCGCGCCGTACTTTACTCAAAACGTCGGCACTCACGGCGGCAGCGCTTCCCCTGGCGAAATTCGCTGCCGTCTTTGCGCAAAAAACCATCACGCATCCAGACCCGTGGAAAGGCCTGAAAATTGGTGTCGCCACGTATACCTTCCGCGAATGGCCGATTGAAAAAACCATCGAAGGATTGCAGCGCGTCGAAGCCAAATATATCTCTGTCAAAAATGTGAAAAATCATATTGATATTTCGCACTCGACCGAAGAACGCAAACGCCGCGCCCAAATGTTCCGCGACGCCGGAATGGTTTTGATGAGCGCAGGCAATGTCAGCCTGCGTGGCACTGATGATGAAATTCGCAAGGGCTTTGAATTCGCCAGAGACATTGGCGTCTCCGTCATGGTTTGCGCACCGCGTCTGGACGCCATGCCGCTGCTCGACAAACTGGTCAAAGAGTTCGACATCAAACTCGCCATCCACAATCACGGCCCCGAAGATAAAGGCTTTTTTCCTTCGCCTTATGATGTCATGAAGGCAGCTGAAAAATTCGACAAACGTATCGGGCTTTGTATTGACGTAGGTCATACCGCCCGCGCCGGCGTAGACCCCGCCGAATCCATCATCAAATGCAAAGAGCGTCTGTACGACTTACATTTGAAAGATATTTCCGCGCTGGGCAATAAAAATACGCCGATTGAAGGTGGACGCGGGATTCTTGATCTGACTGCGATTTTACAGGCGTTGCGTAAAATTAATTTCCAGGGCTTAGCCGGATACGAATACGAAAAAGATGGCAAAGACCCTTTGGCGGGATTGGCGGAAACGCTGGGATACACCAAAGGTTTGCTGGCGAATTTGAAATAGTTGTCAGTTTTTTTGCCACAGATTACACAGATTAAGACAGATTTTTACGGCTTCTTTTCTATGTAATCTGTGGCAAAAGTTTTAAATTTTATGAAAGCAAAATTACTTTTTCTGCTTACTACGATTGCCTTTTCTGTTTCTATCTTCGCTCAGGAACCTGCCAAAGAAAAACCCAAAGTAATCGCCATCAAAGCCGGACGCCTGATTGATGGCATCAGCAATACCGTCATCAATAACGCCTTCATCATCATCGAAAGCGACAAAATTATCGCGGTCGGCGCTGACGTAAAAGTCCCCGCCGGAGCAGAAGTCATTGACCTCAAAAATTCGACAGTCATGCCCGGATTGATTGATTGCCATACGCACGTGACTTCACAGCCGACGAATTTCTACGAAGACATTTTTCGCAAATCACACATTGACGAAGCCGTCACCGCGCACATTTACGCCAAGCGAACTTTAGAAGCTGGCTTCACGACTATCCGCAATGTTGGCGCCAGCGAATTCGTAGACATCGCGCTGCGCAATGCCATCAATCGCGGCGACATTCCCGGCCCCAGAATGCAATGCGCGACCTTAGCCATCGGAGCGACCGGCGGACACGCCGACCTCAACGGATTTTCCCCCTTCCTGAAATTTGAAGGGCATTCCAGCATTGCCGATGGCGCTGATGCCATTCGCAAACAGGTGCGTTTTCAAATCAAGTACGGCGCAGACGTGATTAAAATGATCGCTACTGCCGGAGTTTTATCCGAAGAAGAATCCGTCGGCGCTCCACAATATTCATTGGAAGAAATGAAAGCGATGGTTGATGAAGCCGCGATGTGGGGCAAGAAAGTTTGCGCTCATGCACACGGAACCGAAGGCATCAAACGTGCTACCATCGCGGGCGTAGCCTCCATCGAACACGGTTCTTTCCTCGACGACGAAGCCATCAAATTGATGAAAGAGCACGGCACTTATCTCGTCGCCGATATTTATAACGACGATTATATTCTGGCGGAGTACGCCAAGATGGGCTATCCCGAAAAGATCATTGAGAAGGAGCGAAAAGTCGGTCGCACGCAACGCGAAAGCTTTCAAAAAGCCGT
>JANMKB010000298.1:0-2591 GCA_031371805.1 Blastocatellia bacterium
TGGATTTTTTGCTGAATCAGGAATTAATCAAACAGGCGTGGGATTATTTCAATACCGTGCAGACGAAGGAAATTAAGTACCAACCGTTGATTGGCGAAAAAGATATTCCCGCGATTGAACTGAATAAAGAGAAGATGGAAAAGTTTGCGCCCGAACTGAAGAAACTTTATTACGATTCGACAAGGTACAAAAATTATTTAGAACAGCTTGGCATTAAATACCCGACTATACGGAGTCAGGAACCGAAGTGAGGCGTTTTGCATGGAAAAAAATAATTTCAGCCTTGCAGTCTTGCCCGGTGATGGCATTGGCCCTGATGTCATCGCCGAAAGCATCAAAGTTTTACACACGGTCGAACGCAAACTTACCAGGACAAAATTTACTTCGCACGAATATTCTGTCGGCGCTGGCGAATATTTGCGCAGCGGTGATCCGTTGCCAGCGGCTACATTCGAGCAGATCAAACAACACGATGCGATCCTGCTCGGCGCAATGGGATTGCCCAATGTGCGCTGGCCTAACGGCGTAGAGATGACGCCGCAAATTGATTTGCGCGAATGGCTGGATTTGTATTGCGGCCTGCGTCCGATCAAGCTTTATCACACGCAACATTCTCCGCTGAAAAATTACGCGACCGGTGAAATAGATTTTTTACTCGTGCGCGAAAGCACCGAAGGGTTATTCGCGGCGCGTAAAAATATAATTTCAAACGATGTAACCGAAGCGAATGACACAATGCGGATTACACGCAAAGGTTCTGAACGCTTGTTTCGTTCAGCCTTCACCGCCGCAAAGCAACGACGTAAAAAATGTACGCTGATTGACAAGGCAAATGTACTCCCATCTATGGCGTATTTTCGTGGCATCTTTGATGAGATCGCGCAGGAATTTCCCGACGTAAAAACCGAAAGAATTTATGTGGACGCCGCCGCATTATTTTTTGTCCAGCGCCCCAACACGTTCGATGTCGTAGTCACGGAAAATATGTTCGGCGACATTTTGTCAGATTTAGCCGCAGGAATTATCGGCGGGATGGGAATGGCTCCATCGGCAGACATCGGTGATAAGTATGCTGTCTTTCAACCTTCGCACGGCTCTGCACCGGACATTGCAGGACAAGGCATCGCCAATCCTATCGCTACGATTTTGTCTGTGGCGATGATGTTAGAATGGTTTGGGACAGAAGAAACAAAACGTGGCGCGACGATGATTCCCAAAGCTGTCGAACGAGTCTTAGCCAATCCCGAACATCGCACCAAAGATTTAGGCGGAGACATTTCGACTACGCAAATGGGTGATTTAATCGTTGCAGCAATTGCCGGTGAATGCGACCTGGGTTTAAGCAATTAATTTGTGGAGCACGCCGCGCAAACTGGAAAGTTTACACCACGGCTACGCCAACATTTTATTTACAACTACGCCGTGAACATCCGTCAGACGGAAATCTCTGCCCTGAAAACGGAAGGTCAATTTCTCGTGATCGAAGCCGAGCAAATGTAACAATGTCGCATGCAAATCATGGACGTGCACGCGATCCTCAATGACGTTGAAGCCGAATTCATCCGTTACACCCATCGTCATGCCGGCTTTCACTCCACCACCTGCTGCCCACATTGTGAACGCTTTGTTGTGATGATCGCGGCCCAGGCTGCGTCCGGCGTCGGGATTGCTTTCGACCATTGGCGTGCGTCCGAATTCTCCGCCCCACAGCACCAGCGTGTCGTCCAACAAGCCGAGTCGTTTCAAATCCATGATCAATGCCGCATTCGCCTGATCCGTCGCCTTGCATTGTTGTAACACGCCTTTTTTGACTTCACTGTGATGATCCCAGGCTTCGTGATTGAGCTGAACGAAACGGACTCCGCGTTCGATCATGCGCCGCGCTAACAGACAATTATTTGCATAAGAAGCTTTGCCGGGTTCCGCGCCATACAACGACAAAGTCTCTTTTGATTCCTTACTTAAATCCATTAATTCCGGCGCACTGGATTGCATCCGGTAGGCCATCTCAAACGAATTAATCCGCGTCGCAATTTCAGGATCGCCCGTCAATTCAAGGTGATGTTCATTGACGCTCTTGAGCGTATCCAATGATTTTCGTTGCATCTCCGGCGTAATGCCACGCGGATTTGAGAGTGACAAAATTGCGTCGCCGCTGCGACGAAAAGGAACGCCTTGATAATACGTCGGCAAAAATCCGCAACCCCAATTTGAAGCGCCGCCGCTGGTTCCTCCGCCGGACGAAAGAACCACGAACGCGGGCAAATCTTTTGATTCGCTGCCCAAGCCGTAAGTCACCCACGAACCAAAGCTGGGACGCCCGAATTGGACCGAACCTGTCTGCATAAAAATCTGACCCGGCGCGTGATTGATCGCATCCGTAGTCATCCCGCGCAGGATGGCAATGTCATCCGCAACTTTAGGCAAATGAGCTAATGCTTCGGACATTTCCGCGCCAGATTTTCCGTGCTTCGCAAACTTGAATTCCGAAGCGTACAGTCCCGCGTCCGACCGGATAAAAGCATAGTTGATGCCTTTGACAAATTCCGGTGGCACAGGCTTGCCGTTGTATTTCTCAAGGCTCGGCTTGT
>JANMKB010000299.1:0-4186 GCA_031371805.1 Blastocatellia bacterium
TCGCATAATTTTGACGAAGCTCCGGCGTTTATCGAAGCCGTGAAAAAAAGCGGCAAGGTTTGTCAAACTGGAACGCAGCAACGCAGCGGCGCACATTACAAAAAAGCGAAAGAAGAATTTTTTGATAAAGGACGTTTGGGCAAAGTGATTTTTGCGCGTGCCGTGTGGCATGACTTTCCGTGGCAACGGCGCAAAATTGATCCGCAACCGAAACCCGCCGGACTTGATTGGAATCGCTTTTTGGGCCCCGCGAAAAAAATCCCGTATGAATGGATTCGCTATGATTCATGGCGATATTTTCCCGAATACGGCGGAGGCTTGCTCGCCGATATTTTGACGCATTGGGCGGATGTCGCGCAGTGGATGATGAATGAATCGCGTCCGCTGAATGCGACGGCGACAGGTGGAATTTATCAGCTTAATGATGGGCGTGTGAATTACGATACAGTCAATGCGGTGCTGCAATACAAAACGTGGAATTTGACGTTTGAATCTTCCGTGTTGCCAATTCGTAATGATCGCCCCGGCGTGTTTTTTGAAGGCACAGAAGGAACACTTGATCTGACGCGCAGTGGTTATATTTTTCAGCCCTACAAAGGAGCGTCGGAAGTCTACGAATCCAAAGAAAATTTAGAAGTGGCGCACGCGACCAGTTTTCTTGAGGCAGTCAAAAATAATTCCAGGCCAAGCGCCGATATTCAAACGGGGCTTGAAGCCTGCAATCCGGTGCATCTGGCGAAAGCTGCGTATTGGAAAAAGAAGCAGATGAAATTTGATCCGACGGGCAAGAAAATTGTTGAGGATATGTAAAATAAGGCAGGCATAGACAGGATTGACAAGATAGACAGAATTACCGAAAACGCCATATTCAGCGGTCTCCTGTTTTCATCTTGTACATCCTGTCTATGGGTAAAGATTTTTCTGAAATGCAATTCATCAGGAGCTAATTTCCGCCATGAAAATTACTGCCAGAACAATGCTCGGTGCTTATGAAATTATTGTGCTCCTCGGCAAAGGTGGCATGGGCGAAGTGTACCGCGCCAAAGACACACGCCTGAACCGCGAAGTCGCGCTCAAAGTCCTACCCCCGGAATTTGCGCAGGACACCGATCGCTTGCGTCGCTTTGAGCAGGAGGCACAAGCGACTTCCGCGCTCAATCATCCGAACATTTTGACGGTGCATGATTTCGGGATGCACGACAACGCGCCGTACATCGTCGCCGAATTGCTGGAAGGCGAAGAGCTGCGGGCGCAGTTGGACAATGGCGCATTGCCCGTGCGCAAGGCGATTGAGTATGCACAGCAAATTGCGGCGGGCTTGGCGGCGGCGCATGAAAAAGGCGTCGTGCATCGTGACCTCAAGCCGGAGAATTTATTTGTCACCAAAGATGGGCGCGTCAAGATTTTGGATTTCGGCTTGGCGAAGCTGACGGAGCGACGGGGCGAAAAGGCGAAAGGGCGACTGGGCGAAGATGACGCTACACTCGCCCTCTCGCCCCATCCCGCAGTCGCCCCGTCGCTCACAATTCCTGGCACAGTGATGGGAACCGTCGCGTACATGTCACCCGAACAAGTACAGGGCAAAGACGTGGATCATCGGTCAGACATTTTTAGTTTCGGGATCATCTTACACGAAATGCTGAGCGGCAAGCGTGCCTTCATGGGCGAATCCATGGCCGACGTGATGAGTGCGATTTTGAAAGACGATCCGCCGGAGTTGAGCGAGACGAACGCGAAGATTTCGCCGCAGTTGGAAAAGATTGTGCGGCGGTGTTTGGAGAAGAAGCCAGAGATGCGGTTTCATTCTGCGCACGATCTGGGCTTTGCGCTGAGCACGCTGACGACGCCATCGGGTGCGCGGCTGGAAACGGCAACGGCGCTTGCGGTCACAGAGAGTTTGCCCGCTACGAGTATGATAGGGCCGTTCGGCAATGTGCGGCTGTGGATGGCTGTGGCGGCAGTAATGGCGCTGGTGGCATTAGCTGCCTTGCCCTTCGCCGTGAAGTATCTTCGCCAGTCGCCGCCCGCCGCAGCCGTCGCCGGGCGCTTTACCATTGCCGCGCCGGAAAAGGTGACTGTGATGTTTTCGCCGGAGCTTTCTCCCGATGGTCACAACCTAGTCTTCGCTGCGGCCTTTGAAGGCAAGGTCAATCTCTGGCTGCGCCCGCTAGGTTCACTCACGGCGCAACTGCTGCCGGGCACAGAGGGCGCTGCTAACCCTCACTTCTGGTCACCGGACAGCCGCTCAATCTGTTTCCCCGCCGACGACAAGCTCAAGAAACTCGACCTCGCGGGCGGGGCGCCACAAACCATCTGCACTCTGCCAAAAAATGCCCAACAAGGTGTGCCAGTAATGTTCGGCGGCACGTGGAATCGTGAGGGCGTTATTCTCTTCGGCTCAGGCGGAAGGATTTATCGCGTCGCCGCAACGGGCGGCGAGCCAACGCTTGTGTTAGGAACGGATCAGCCGAGTCGGGACGCTCTTTACCGCTGGCCTGCCTTTTTACCTGACGGTCGCCACTTCCTCTATCTCAGGATGCCCAATCCGCAGGGAGCGTCAGAAATTTATCTCGCCGCGCTTGATGGTCAAGCGCCAACGCGGTTGCTGGCATCGGATTCACACGCGCTTTGTGCGGCAGCTTCTTCGGGAGGTGGCTATCTGCTTTTCGCGCGCGCGGGGGCGCTGCTGGCGCAGCCGTTCGATGGCGGCAATCTGAAACTCACGGGCGAGCCGTTTGTGGTCGCAGACAAGGTAAGGGTCACCCTCTCTGGCAGAGGCTATTTTTCCGTTTCAGACAATGGCAGCCTAGTCTACGATCCGACCAGCCTCTTCAACAATGAGCAACTCACCTGGATTGATCGTGCGGGCAAGGCGCTGGAACCGGTCGGCACGCCGGGAGCCATTCAATCTCCTAGACTCTCACCTGACGGGAAGCGGGTCGCGGTTGTGCGGCGTGATGCACAGACCGGAACATACGACATCTACGTGACAGACTTGGCGCGTGGCGCTAGTTCGCGGCTGACCTTCGATCCCGGCAATGATACCAATCCCGTTTGGTCGCCCGATGGGAGCCGCATCGCTTGGGTTTCCACTCGCGACGCTGGTTTTCAAATCTATCAAATGCTGGCCAGTGGCGTCGGGCAGGAGGAACTGTTGCTCAAATCCGACGTGCCGATCCGCCCCGACAGTTGGTCAGCGGATGGCCGCTTCATCCTTTACGGCCGTCTTGATCCGAAAATGCGAGGTGATCTATGGGTCCTGCCCCTGGAGGGGGAGCGGCAGCCATTCCTGTTTTTGCAGACGCCGTTTGCTGAGCAAACTCCGCGTTTCTCCCCCAACGGACGCTGGGTTGCTTATACCTCAAACGATCAGGGTCGGGATGAAGTGTACGTACAGACCTTTCCCGCTGCGGGTGGCAAGTGGCAGGTTTCCATCAATGGCGGCTTGCTTCCGCACTGGCGGAGCGATGGCAAAGAGCTGTTTTACCTTTCCGGCGACAACAAGCTGATGGCGGTGGAAGTGAAGCCAGGCAGCAGCTTCGAGGCGGGGGTGCCCAAGGCGCTCTTCGATCTGGCGCCGCTGCGGGCGGCCAGTGTCTATGCTGTGACGGCGGACGGCCAACGCTTCCTCTTCGTCACGCAGGGCGAGGCGACCGCCAATTTGCAGTTCACGGTCGTGACGAATTGGATGGCGGAGGCGAAGAAATGATATGGAGTGCGGCGTCAAGACCGCCGCACTCCATAACCGCACTCCATATTTGAAAGAAAATTTCTTTGCCGTGGTTGGTCAAACCATTCCGAATCGGTTAATATCCCTTTTCAAATACCAACCAATCGAGCGTTAGTCTCGAAATTGAACGATTTTAAGCTTACTGCGGTGAAATTCTAATTGCCTTTTTCGGCAGTTCAAATTGTAAGAGACCATCAATTCTCTTGTGAAAATTTCTCAATTTTTTTAATACTCCAGGAGGTATTCAGTTATGCGAAAGGTAATTGCATTTTTTGCGTTACTTATGCTGCTGACCCCGGCTGCGGTTTTTGGACAAGCGGTTTACGGTAACATTGTGGGCACAGTGCTTGACCCGCAAGGCGCTGCCGTAGCAAATGCCAAAATTGTCATTACCGATACGCAACGGGCAGTCAGTTATACAGCGACCACCAACAGTGATGGAAACTTCACCCAGCG
>JANMKB010000322.1:0-3721 GCA_031371805.1 Blastocatellia bacterium
ACTTCCTTGACCAGACGCGAACTCAAATAAGAATATTCCTGTGCCGACATCAAAAAGACAGTCTCAACATTGGGAGCGAGGCGGCGATTCATCAGGGCGATTTGCTGTTCGTATTCGTAATCGGAAATCGCTCTGATCCCACGCACGACAGCCTGGGCATTTTGCTCAATGGCGTAATCTGCCAGCAAACCTGAGAAGGTGTCAACTTTGACGTTAGCATCCGGCCTGGAAAATCGTTCGGCAATGACTGCCTGTAAGATTTCGACGCGCTCTGGGATGGTGAACATGGAAACTTTACTTTGATTAATAAGCACAGCGATTACGACTTCATCAAATAAATGTGAAGCGCGTTCCACAATGTCGAGATGCCCGCAGGTGACGGGATCGAAAGAGCCGGGATAGATGGCGCGTCTTATCATAAAAATGGTGGTCGGTGAGCGGTGGTCGGAAGAGAGTTTGCAGTTCGCGGTTCACCGTTCGCAGTTTCTTCCTGCATACACTGCGAACCGCGAACTGCTCTCCGACCACCATTCAAGCTATTCCTCTTTCCATACTAAAAAATGTCAGGCACGAATCGCCCTGGGCAATTTGCCGATACGGGCGCAGGTGTTCGTAATTTGGCTGCAAAACAAAATTCTTGCGATGCTCAACAATCACGAGTCCTTCTTCGGCGAGCAATTTGCTCTTGGCCAGCGTCCACAGTACTTGCGAATAGATGTCCGATTCGTAAGGTGGATCAAAATAAAAATAATCGAATTGCATCAGGTGATGATCGAAATATTTCAAGGTTGAGATGACGTCACGGTTGATGACTTTGACGTTTTCGCTAATCTCGCAATGCTGTAAATTATCAGCCAGAACCTGTGAGGCTTTGCGGTTGGACTCAATAAAAGTCACGTGTGCCGCACCACGCGAAAGGGCTTCGATGCCAACGGCTCCTGTGCCGGCGCACAAATCCACAAACCGCGCCCCTTTGACGCCAGTTGAAATCACATTGAAGAGCGTTTCACGCAACCGATCAGAGGTCGGTCGTACCTGCATGCCATCAACGGCTTTCAATTTCCTGCCTTTGTAAATCCCACTAATTACTCGCATAAAACGGTTGTTCGTGGCTGGTGGTCGGGACTCAGTGGCTGGTCATAAAAACCCGGCACCGATAACCGTTCACCGCTCCTGTTCTGCATATCCATTCGGATGTGCTACATGCCATTTCCAGGCTGATGCAATAATTTGATCCAACTCGCTGTGCTGCGGCATCCACCCCAGTTCCAGCGTCGCCCGATCAGCGTTGGCAATCAGAATCGGAGGATCGCCCGCTCGCCGGGGCGAGGCCTCAGTCGGGATGCGATGACCAGTAATCTGTCTTGCCATTTCAACGACCTCGGCAACTGAATAGCCGTTGCTATAACCGAGATTGTAAACTCGACTTTTTTCATCAATGACTTTGAGCGCCAGAATATGTGCGACCGCCAAATCAATGACATGCACATAATCCCGAATACAGGTGCCATCCGGCGTTGGATAATCTTCACCAAAAACATTCACGTGCGCTGCTTTGCCACGCGCAACGTTTAAGACATTGGGAATCAAATGCGTTTCGGGCTGATGATCTTCGCCATAATTTTCACTGGCGCCGGCGGCATTGAAATAACGCATACTTGCATAACGAATTCCATACGCCAGATCGTACCAGTGCAACGCCTTTTCAAACGCCAGTTTTGATTCCCCATACGGGTTGACCGGATGCTGCGGCGTGTCTTCGGTAATCGGCATTTTTTCCGGCATGCCATACGTCGCACAAGTCGAAGAGAACACAATTTTCTTCACTTCTGCTTCCATCATCGCAGCCAGCAAAGTAAGTCCGCCGATAAAATTATTATTGAAATATTTCTGCGGATGTTTGACCGACTCACCCACCAAAGCATAAGCCGCCATGTGAATGACAGCTTCGATTTTGTTGGCGCGAAAAGCCTCAACCAGTTTGGCATGATCCTGAATGAAGCCATGAATAAAAACGGCTTCCGGCGCGACCGCTGCCTGATGTCCATATTCCAAATTATCGTAGACAACGACGCTGTGTCCGTGCGCGATTAACTGCTCGACCATCACACTGCCAATATATCCAGCGCCACCTGTAACTAAAACATTCATCTTTCTACTGTAACCTTAATTTTAAGTTCAAATTTTTTAGTGGCGTAGTATCTCAGAAAACCTTGTTTTACGAAATAGCAGCGCAGGCCTGCAAGCCTGGACAAAACAAAACCACGAGACAAAATTTCTTTTGCCTCGTGGTTTTGTTTTAAGCAGTCACAACCTGAGCTTTTTCAACGCAAAGGATCAAAGGAACAAAGAGTCAAAGAATATCGGGCAAAGAAAATTCCTTGTCCCCTTGCCTCTTTGATCCTTTGCGGTAAAGCATTTGTTCAACTTCTATTTGCGCAAAGACTGACAAGCTGAGTGAAAGTTATCGGCGACGCGATGGCCGCGCACGACGACCTTCTTTTTTCACGTCACCAACATTTACGGCATTGGCTCCCGTCGGAATTTTCGCGCCGGCGGGAATCAGATACATCTTTACCAGGCCGCCGTCAGCCCTGGTTCCCGAAGGGCGAACAAGCAAACGATTCGCATCAATCGAAATACCGATTGAACCATCCGCCATCCGATCACGGACATTTTTGCCGCGCTCAAAAGCCAGGCTCGAGCTTTCATTTTTGCGATGATACGCATCAATCACCAGTTGCGCACCGGGATCAGATTCCAGGCGGCGCACAGCATCCATCAGGACAGCTTTGCACGCATTATCAACGCGTGCGCGGATGGTTTTGAATGTATTGCAGGGCGTCAATTCATGGGGGACTGGCAGCACAGGCTCCGCAACCTTGAAAGTGATCGTGCCTTTGGCTTCGCAGCCGGGCAAATCAGACGCTTTCAAATTCAGGTTGACGTTGATAGAAGAACCAGGCGTGATGCCGGTTGTATCCAGCTTCGCACACGAAACATCCCCGCTGATTTTCCCTGCCGATGAATTCCACGTCGAAATCAAAGTTCCGAAATTGTAACCACCAGTTACGGTATCAGAACAAATATTGACGGTTTCACCTGGATTAATAGTTTGCGTCGCGCTGGTGAGATTCAGGCGCGGCGAAGTGAAACAACTGGGAGCCATTTCACAATCGGCAACCACAAATGATTTGCTGTCATAAGCCGTACAACTACCGTCACAATCTTTAAAGGCTGCCGTCGTTTCCGCCGTCACGATATAGCTGCCTGGTTTCAATCCGGTAGTATCCAGCACATAGCGTCCGGTTTCATCCATCACGCCTTGGCCCCCGGTGATCGTCCATTTGATCGGCAACTTTGCCGTCTCCTCAGTTCCTTCAACTTTGGCATTAAAGGCCAGTTTGTCACCCGCGCAAACAGTTTGCTTACCAAGCCGCAACACGCCATCCGTTTTGCTGATAATCATGCTATTCTCAAGTTGGAGGACTGGCTTGGGGCGAGGTTTTAATATTTGCGTCGCAGGTTTCTTTTGTCCCCAGGCCGAGGTTGCAAGCAGGCAAACTACCATCAGGAAAATAAGTAAACTAAGCTTTTTCATATTGATACTGTTCCTTCTCATTGGAAAAACGATTCGGAGGGCACAAGAAATTTTCGGGGCGGCAAGGGGGTCTTTGAAGTTTGGCAATGATTGGTCATCTGCCTAATCACTACACGAAGT
>JANMKB010000353.1:0-4215 GCA_031371805.1 Blastocatellia bacterium
GCGGCTTTCGCTCCCGTCAAATCGCCTTTCTTGAATAAACACCAGGCCAGCACATCACAGGTATAAATATCGGCGCGGGCGGCTCGTTCGCGTTGGGCAGTGGCGACCGCTTCATCCAGCTTCAGGCCGTGATCAGCAAAATAGAGCGCCATTTTGGGCGAATAAGTGCCACCACCAGATCGTTCAATCGCTTCAAGAAACGCATATTGCTGTTTGGCTTCCTCGGTGCGTCCTTGTTGGGTGTAAAGATCGCCGAGCGCCACTGCCGTATCGGGCAACGGTACACGTTCCTGGGCGCGGCGATAATAGTCAATCGCCTGTTCGAAGGCTCCGGCGCGGGTTGACAGGCGGCCTTTGGCGGCCAGTGCTTCGTAATAATCTGGAAAGACTTGCAGCGCCGTGTCGAATTCACGTTCCGCGTCTTTGGTTTTGCCCGCATTGAGCAACTCATTGCCGAGTTGCACGCGATACCACGCATGCCCTTCGCTGTCACGCGGGCTGGAAGCTCTGACGGCCATCCGCATCGCCTCAATCGCCTGATCCCGGTATCCATGCAACGCCCGCAGATAGGAAATACGCGCATACGAAGTTGAATCCGGTCGCAGGTCGCCCATCTTGTCAGCGGCCTCAACCGCTTCCTTGTAACGTCCTAATTCGACCAGCGCATCGGTCAGGACGCCATACGCATAATGATCGTCGGGCCGCAGTTTTTGCATTTGTTGCCCGGTCGCTAAGGCTTCAGCAAAGTGGTGATAAGTAAGCTGCAAAGTAGCCTGCATTCTGAGCGCATCATAATTTTCCGTGGCCGTATTTGAATTCACTTCGAGCGAACGTTTAAGAGCGGCTTCGGCACGCGCATTGAAATTAAAATCACCTGTTTCTCGTGCCTTTTGCATAAAAGCTGCACAAAGTTGATTGTAACCGGCTGCCTGTTTAGGCGTTCGTTTGATGGCTAACTCAGCCAGTTGAATGCGCTTGTCAGCCGGGGTGACTGGCTCCGTAATGGCAGCAGTTGCTGAAGGGGATGTTGCGGTTTCCGATTTGACCTTACCAGAAGAAATAAACAGGATGCCCACACTGACAAGCAAAGCAGTAAGCAGTAAGCCAGCGAAGAGGAGGGACGATTTACGCATGATGATCTCCAAAGTAAAAGCGGGAGCGAGTTCTGCAACTCGCTCCCATCAGGATGACTAGCATCCAAAGAACAAATTAAGCTGCACTCTTCTTACGCCGTTTGATTGCCCCGCTCAGTGCTGCCAGCCCGCTTCCCAGCAGTAGCAGGGTGGCAGGTTCAGGAACAGGGGCAGCACCACCGTTTAAGGTAAGCAGTGCCGTCAGTGGCACATTCGTTTGTGTGTTAAGCACAATTGAGGTCGGCTGGAGCGCCAGCGTGAAGGTTTGCCCGCCCTGCGTAAACGTCAGAGGTGAACCGGTAAATTGGAGTTGCACCCCGGATGAACTTTGCGTTAACTGTCCGGTCAGCGTCGCCGTGAATGTTCCTGGATTGGGCGTTGCCCCGGCAGGCACGGTAAAACTGACATTCAGTGCAAAGGTGGAACCAGTAAAACTCGGTCCCGTTCCCAGCGGCACGCTTGAGGCCGCTGTCAGTGTCCCCAATGTCACCATTACCGATTGCCCGTTGTCGAGTGACACGGTAAATTGCGGTGTATTACTAATCCCGGTATTACTGATAAAACCAATTGCCGAGAGTCCGCCACCACCCGATGAGGTAATCGTCGGAACTACATTGTTGTCCACCGTACAAGTCACACACGATCCCTGGCTGAAAACGCCAGTGGTATTAGCCGTAAATGTGATGGGTGCCGCTTTCACCTGAATTGCCATGAAAAGCAGTACGATGCCGAGGCTGAACGTCATCAACCCAAATCTTTCCCACGTCTTTTTCATATCGTTGTCTCCATTGAGAGGTAATGAAACCTAATGATAGTTGCCGCCAGTTCATGGCGCGCAAGGAATTCGTTCCTGGCGCGCCCGAACCCAGCGAGCGCTAGTTTTGCTTGTGATGTATGTGCGGTACGCTTCTGCCGCTATCGTTGCCTGGATGTGGTGTACCCAGATATGGGAACCGCTCCAGATACGGCACATCGTTTTGTGGTACACCGTCACCGAGTGTATTGTTCGGGGCAACGTTGAATTGTGGCGTGAAGGGGGTGCCGCCCGCGACGGCACGCAATGCGATGTCTACGACATCATCACCAACCCGGCGACCATTCGGGAACCCGGCAATATCACCACCGAGCAAGCCCAACCGATTCCGGCTGCCCGCCGCCGTCGGCGGAATGGCCACATTCAAACGCATCATTTCGTGGGGCGTTCCATCCGAAAGGAAGGTCGTATAATTCGGCGCACCTGGCACGGCACCTGCCGGGATGCCCGTCGCAAAAACCGCTACTAAGTCATTGCGCGGCGCTGATGGCACTGGCAGACCAAACACCGCGTTGAGTAACTTCGCCAGTTGCGGGTCCACCACGAACGCCGCAAATTGCGCATCGTCTTTCGGCTGTGAAGCATTGAAGGAATCTTTGCGTCCGAGCGGAATTATCAATTCATTCACCAACGGATTGCCCAGGCGAGAAACCTGTCGCGCGGTTGGGACGACCAGATTTTGGTTGTTAAAGTTGAAGGTACGAATGGACGTCCGGGAAGCCGTTGCCCAGACACCGATCACGGCATTGTTGGCGGTAGAACTGGTGGGTACGGTGCCGCCACGTGTCAATAACTGGACAGGTACTTCAATGGCCAGGGTGTTGACATTGAAGCCAGCGGTCGTATCAATGCCGCCGGTTTCCGTGACGGGAAGATTGAGCGTATCAAACACGCCTTCGACATCAATATAAAAGCCTTCCTCGCGCTGTCCGGCAAACACGCGTCCACCAGTGTTAGTCGCGTAAACCGCTGGTTGTGCGAGGGCTGATTCATAATTGGGCGTCGTGCGTGAACCAATATTGCACGGCGGTGTAATCAACCCATCCGCCAACAGCGTGGAGCCAGAGCTATCCACACGCGTCACGCTGTATACCTGTGGTTCCGTATAGTCTGGATCGGATAACGAAGTAATAGGACCCGTTGCCATGCCCAGAATCGTATCGGGATTGGGAAAGCGATTGGTAAAGCGGAATTCATAGGTAATATCCGCTACGCCGTCGCCCGTATTATCAACTTTGATGGAATACACGACGGTGTCATCAAATTTGTAAAAATGCGGGCCACCGGCTGGCTCTTCAAACGGAATATAATTCGCGATCAATGTGACAAATCCATCGCGTCCGGATTCTGTGCTGCGGAAAGCATACACATCTGTGTTGTCAGCCAGTGGATCAGCGATAATGAGCGGTGCCTCACGATGGCTGCTGGCGAATGATGGAACGACCCCTGTCAGCACTACGAAGAGGGCAGACAAGTGGACAAAGATAAATCTCAACTTCTTCATTTCAACTCCTTTTGATTTTGCGGGTTTTTCTACACCTCCAACTACACTCTCCCCAGCCCCTCAGCTGTGATATGCGCCAGAAGGCATTCCCCGAATATGTTTTTTGCCGGCTTACAAATTGTCTTAACCCCGGGCACTGGACATGTATCAGGCTTCAGGTTAAGCGATTAAGTTAATAGCTCTTTTTCAATAGAGATATTTTCCAGTAATAAATTACTGATTGCCTGATTGAGAATGTATACGTATACATCTCCCTGGCTATTCTTAGGCAATGGCATCAGCAATTTTCATACCACTTGGAAATATAAGTAATATATAGGCTTAAAATTGTTTAAAAAGGATGGTTTTTATTCGTTAATTTCAAATTCATAGCATCATAATTCTTTCTTATAACAGGGCTAATGTTTTTTCTTTTCTCTCAAGGCTTGTATTCATCTGATGCGGACTGTCTGTTTTTGCTACGTCGGACTGTACGAAATAAAATTAAGCGAAGAGGACGATATTTGGATAATTATTCTTGCAGGTTTTCTACCGCGAACCAGACTAACCAACACAACAATTCACCCGCACTAAACAAAAAAGACGCTTCTCCCTGTTAATCCCCCGAATTACAGCAAGAAGTATCTTTTTACTTAGTACATCCTTACCCACACCGTATTCGTAACGCTCAGACAGGTCATTAGCGCTGCGTCTACATACCGGATAGCTCACTTAAGAACAGGTAAAAAATAAGCTGTAAAAGATTTACAACGCCAAGACGCCAA
>JANMKB010000147.1:0-17081 GCA_031371805.1 Blastocatellia bacterium
AACCCCGAAGTCAAAACCAGCGTCGAAGCCGCGATCAAAAAGCTCGAATCGCGCGGCGCGGAAATCGTCGAAGTCACTTTGCCGCACTCAAAATATGTGGTCGCCGTTTATTACCTGATCGCCACCGCCGAGGCGTCATCAAATTTGGCAAGATTCGATGGCGTAAGATACGGCTATCGCTCCGAAACCGCGAAAACACTGGCTGAAATGTATCAACACTCGCGCGACGAAGGTTTTGGCGCAGAAGTCAAACGCCGGATCATGCTTGGAACCTTTGCATTGTCGTCAGGTTATTACGACGCCTATTACGAAAAAGCGCAGCGTGTGCGAACAATGCTGTGCAACGATTTCGCCGCAGCCTTCAAAAAATGTGATGTGATTGCGACACCGACTGCACCGACTCCGGCATTTAAGCTGGGAGAAAAAGTTAACGATCCTTTAGCGATGTACCTTGACGATATTTACACCGTGACCATTAATTTAGTCGGAGTCCCCGCCATCAGCGTCCCATGCGGAAACTCAAATGCAGGATTGCCGATTGGGGTACAGTTGATTGGCAATCACTTCGATGAAGCACGATTGTTGAATGCGGCGTATGCTTGTGAGGAAGAACATCGGATTGCTTAATCCAGAAGGTAACACTAGAATTGCCCCAAATGATACCAAGATTTGTTACTACCTACGGTCAGATACTTTACAAAGACTCTCTTGATTATATGAAAAGTGATGTCGCAGACGAGTCTGTAGACCTCATTTTTACCAGTCCGCCATTTGCTTTGCTAAGAAAAAAAGATTACGGAAATGTTGAGGCCGATAAATATGTGGAATGGTTTAAGAATTTCGCCTTGGAATTTTATCGAGTTCTAAAACCTTCCGGCTCGCTGGTTATAGACATTGGTGGTTCCTGGATGCCAGGTCAGCCGACGCGAAGCCTTTACCATTTTGAATTACTGTTAATGCTCTGCCGGGAAGTAAATTTCCACTTAGCCCAGGAATTCTTTTGGTGGAACCCAGCTAAGTTACCTACTCCGGCAGAATGGGTAAATATCCGAAGAATCAGAGTGAAAGATGCCATTAATTATGTTTTCTGGCTTTCCAAAACCCCCTGGCCTAAAGCCAGTAATCGGCGTGTCTTAGCGCCTTACAGCGACTCTATGAAAGAGCTTTTGAAAAACGGCTATCAGGCAAAGCTTAGACCTAGCGGACACGATATTAGCGACAAATTTCAAACTGATAATGGGGCAGCGATTCCACCTAATTTAATTGCAGTACCTAATACTGAAAGCAATTCTCACTATCTCAGATATTGTCGGGAAAAAGGATATAAACCTCATCCGGCTCGCTTCCCATCTCAATTACCTGAATTTTTTGTCCGTATGCTTACAGATGCAGGTGACGTTGTGCTAGACCCCTTTGCTGGAAGTTGTGTGACCGGAGAGGTTTGTGAAAGGTTAGAACGGGAATGGACTTGCTGTGAAATAGTTGATGAATATATTCTCGGTGCGATAGGAAGGTTCTTTGTAGACCCAGCGAATGAAAGCAAAAAGAATGATCCCGGTCATTACAAAATACATAGCTCTTCTGCTCTTTGGAACGGAGTCGAAAGAAAGCGCTCAGAAAAACTTGTCAGCGATGGCGGAAAAAAACGTCCACCGACCGGTAAGCAAAAAATCAAAGCAGAGAAGAAATAATTATGCCAACTCTGTCTCCTCAATTACTGGTTCAAGCAATCATAGATGCCACCAATGAAAGTCAGGCATCAGCATTTTTGCTTTCACACTTACGAAAAAACCCAAGAAAATTTGTAATTCAGTCGGGCAGCAATCTTTTTGAATTATGGGTATATATTTGGACATTAACGCATGGAGGCGGAGCGGCGCGTCCAAAAAACGAATACCGAATACAGTTAACAGGAGTTACCCCACCACTTCAACTTAATCCTTCAGGGCCAACTATTCTGATTGGCTATGAGCCTAATTTACAAAGTTTCGCAGGGTTCGATCTGAATAAACATACAAGCTTTTCAACCAATTCCCCTTCAATTCAAATATCGATTACGGCGCTAAATAAAGCTTTACAGGATGGCTTCTCCTTTGTCACAAAGGGAAATAACGAAATTGCTATTGGATTTCGAGCTGATCAATTCCTGGCTTACTGTCTTAATGCCGAAGCTCTTCATGCTCAGGGAGCGGATGCAAAAACCGTTAGGTTATTAACGCAGGCAGCAGCCTTGGAAACTATTCAGCAATCAGAACTCGACCAGCTCGCAAAAGATCGTCAAAGGGTTATTACTACTGTTTCACGATTAGCGCGTGATTCTGATTTCAGACGAAAAGTAACGATTGCATACGATAGACGATGCGCTGTTACCAGAATGCAACTTGGCCTGTTAGACGCTGCGCATATCCTGCCTGTCGTGGCAAATGAAAGTAATGATGCAGTCAATAATGGATTATGTTTGTCTCCGACTTACCATCGAGCATTTGACCGTTCTCTGATTTTTCTTGATGAGTCTTTGATGATGCGTATCAATCCAGCTAAAGAGCAGGAGTTAATAAGCTTAGGTATCAGCGGCGGCATCAACGATTTCAAAGCCTTCCTTGATAAAAGAATTCATTTACCTGCTGATAAAACTCAGTGGCCAGACAAACGATTGATTGCGCAGGCAAACAATTTTCGCAGAATTATATAAATTACCCGAAGTGAGCAACGGATTATCTGCCATGCAAAAAAATCAATATCAACGCCGAGAATTTATTAAAACAACCGGACTCGCCACTCTCTGTCTTTCTCTGCCTGTTGCGCTCGCTGCCAAATCAAACGAAATGCTTGTTTATGTCGGAACCTATACCAACAAAGGAGCCAGCGAAGGGATTTATCTTTACAAATTAAATCTCGCTTCGGGAGCGCTGACAAAAGTCAGTTCCATCAAATCTATAGACCCGGCGTTTCTGGCGCTGGATCGCAAACGAAGATTTCTGTATGCCGCGAATGAAATCGGCGAATTCCAGGGGAAGAAAAGCGGCGCTGTCAGCGCCTTTTCCATCCATCAAAAAACCGGCGAACTGACCTTTCTCAATCAACAACCGACCAACAGCCCGGGGCCCTGCAGTGTTACTGTAGACAAAACCGGCAGATGCGTTCTAGCGGCAAATTATTCCGGCGGGAGCGTTTCTGTGTTGACGACGAATCCCGATGGGACTCTGAATCCGGTGTCTGATTTAGCGCAGCATCAAGGCTTCAGCATTAACCCGAATCGGCAAAAAGAACCGCACGCACACACGATCATTATTGATGATGGAAACCGCTTTGCCTTTTGCGCTGACCTCGGACTTGACAAGATAATCATTTACAAACTGGATGCGAAGAAAGGGAAGCTCACACCACATGCGCCAGCCTTTGCGCCCGTCAAAGCCGGAGCAGGGCCGCGCCATTTCAAAATTCATCCCAACAACAAATTTGCCTATGTTATCAACGAATTGAATGAAACGGTGATTGCGTTCGCGTTCGACAAAACACAAGGGACGCTCAAAGAAATTCAGACAGTGCCAACGTTGCCTGCTGATTTCACCGGCACAAGTTATTGCGCAGACATTCACGTTCATCCATCCGGCAAATTTTTGTACGGCTCCAATCGCGGTCACGACAGCATCGTAGTTTTTGCAATTGACGAGGCCACTGGTAAATTGACTTTCGTGGAGTATCAGTCAACCCAAGGCAAATGGCCGCGCAATTTTGCGATTGATCCGACCGGACAAATTCTGCTCGTCGCCAATCAAAATACTGATAATGTTTTCACGTTTCGGATTGACCAGAGTAACGGCAAGCTCTCGCCGACAGGTCAGGTTGCCGAAATCCCCATGCCTGTTTGCCTGAAAGTCATCCCGCCATTTTCCTGATTATTGGTCGGGTTTCAATGAAGTAAAATTCCACGCCTCTCCCCACGCAATTTTTCGGGCGCGTTTGTAATCGTCTTTTTGACTGCGCGTGATTTTGAGCTGACGCAATCTATCTGGCGCACAAAGCTGTAAATCAACATAGCCTGAGTGTTTCAGCGGATGCCGAATTACTCTGGCGGCAGCGGGTTGCACAAGCTGTTTCGTCACGGCCAGATAAGAATATTTTTCATCTTCATAGCCAAGTTCTGCCGCTTTTAATTTTCGATGCAGCACTGAACGTTCGACCCGTTGGGCAAAATGACACCAGTCATTTTCGGACATCGGGCAGGTATTTTGATGCGGACAAGGAGCCAGAATATTTCCGCCAGCCTGTAACAAATCTGTCCGCAATTGTTTGAGCAACTCAAACCCCCTGCATCGTTCCCGGCTCAATGATGACAATGGTTTGCTGTGTCGCCTGCCATCCAATTTGTAAAACTTTGCGTGCTTCGTTGCTGGCAAATTCATTGAGCGAATAAGAGCAAATAACCAAATCGTGGGGCTGAAACGATGTGGCCTTGGCTAAATCCAAATTGAGCCATTCGGCTGAGCATAAGGCTTCATGCGGTGATTTTTGCGCGAAGGTTTTTCCAAGCTTGATTAGCTCCTGATCCCGCTCAACCAGCGTTATCTTTTTCAACTCGTTAAAGGCATCCAATGCCGCCCACGCAGCGGCTCCGGCTCCGGCTCCGAGATCAAGCAAACTGTTTATGCACAATTCCGGCAGCAACCGACGAATTTCAAGCAGGACCGCTTTGCTGGCGGCAAAAGTCGCAGGCATGCGCGTGATGGCATAAGCGGCACGATGCGCTTCTGTTATGATAAACCTTCCGGCGGTAACTTGACGAAATCGATAATTGTCGGACAATTCAGACGACGCTTTAATTAAACCAGGCAGGCCGATATGCTGCGCTTCTGCTTCGATGGCTTGTTTTAAGTGATGTGGTAATTGCATTGTATATCAGTTCGCAGTGGTTAGTTCGCAGTTCACAGTAAAGACGCCTGTTACGCACCAACCCCCGGGTATAGTACCGTGCGTCACACTAGGGAGTACCGCGAGCCGTAGCGAGCCGGGTTGCCTCCTCCTAAAAAAACTTATGAAAAAATCTTCCAGTCGCAGAAATTTTCTCAAGGCCACCGCACGGGTCAGCGCCTTTGCCGCACTTAACTCCTCCATTCCGGTTCCGGCGCAAACAAAATCATTCGACCTTGAGGAAATAACTATCGTGCAATTGCAGGACGGAATGAAGTCCGGCAAATTCACGGCGCGTTCCATCACCGAAATGTATTTGTCACGCATCACCGAAATTGACCAGAGTGGCCCGAAAATAAATTCCATCATTGAACTCAATCCCGATGCGCTCAGCATTGCCGAGCAACTGGATCAGGAGCGCAAATCCGGCAAAATACGGGGCGCCTTACATGGCGTCCCTATTCTTCTCAAAGACAATATTGACACGGGTGACAAGCTGCAAACAACGGCTGGCTCGCTCGCGCTGGCAGGCTCAACCGCGCCACGCGATGCTTTTCTGTCAGAGAAATTACGCGCCGCAGGAGCCATCATTGTAGGCAAAACAAATTTGAGCGAATGGGCGAATTTTCGTTCGAGCAAATCCACCAGCGGTTGGAGCGGACGCGGTGGACTCACGCGCAATCCCTACGTGCTGGATCGTAACACAAGCGGTTCAAGCGCAGGCTCAGGCGCGGCAACTGCCGCCAATCTGTGTGCCATTTCGATTGGCACAGAAACTGATGGTTCCATCGTCAGCCCGGCCAGTTGCAATTCACTTGTCGGCATCAAACCGACGCTTGGCCTCGTCAGTCGGGCGGGCATTATTCCTATTGCACATAGCCAGGACACTGCCGGCCCGATGACGCGCACCGTCACAGATGCCGCGATTTTATTGGGTGCAATCACAGGCATTGATCCGCGTGACTCCGTAACTGCCAATAGTCGCGGCAGATTCCTGAACGATTACACCAAATTTCTTGACGCGAAGGGATTGCAGGGCGCGCGTCTTGGCATGGTCAAAAATTATTTCGGCTTCAGCGACCGCGTAGACAAAATCATCAACGAAGCTGTTGAGGTCATCAAAGGCCTGGGCGCAACGGTGATTGAAGTTGAATTGCCGAACAAAGGTAAATATGAAGACGCGGAATTTGAAGTTTTGCTGTTTGAATTCAAAGCAGATTTGAATGCTTACCTCGCCACACGTGGCACAAATTCTCTGGTCAAAAATATCAACGACGTGATCGCTTTCAACGAAAAAAATCGTGACCGCGAATTGCAATTCTTCAATCAGGACACAATGATTAAGGCCGCAAACAAAGGCGATTTGAATTCTCCGGCATACAAACGAGCATTAGCAAAAACAAAACGAATGACGCAGGCCGAAGGCATTGATGCAGTACTCAGCAAAAACAAACTTGACGCGCTGGTAGCGCCAACAGATGGCATTCCCTGGCTGACAGATTTTATCAACGGCGATCATTTTTCGGGTGGTTGTTCAACTCCGCCAGCAGTTTCCGGCTATCCGCATATGACCGTTCCGGCAGGGTATATTTATGGGCTTCCAATTGGTGTTTCGTTTTTTGGCACGGCGTGGAGCGAAGGGAAATTGATTAAGTATGCCTATGCTTTTGAACAGGCCACAAAACATCGCCAGCCGCCGAAATTTTTAGCTTCAGTAAATTTGGCTTCGTAAAATTATTACTCTGCGCAACTTGATTGATAATTGCTATCCGCATGAAAAAGATTTTAGTTTATTCACACGACACTTATGGCCTGGGCAATTTGCGCCGCATGCTGGCGATTTGTAATTTTCTCAGCCGGGCATTGCCTGATCTTTCCATCCTGCTGATTTCCGGCTCGCCCATGGTGCACAGCTTTCGCCTGACGGATGGCGTTGATTACATCAAACTTCCCTGCCTCACACGCACTGAGCGCGATGATTACAGCGTCAAATCTTTACGCCTGGGTTTACCGGAAACTGTCAAATTACGCGCCGATTTAATTCTTGCCGCCGCCGCGAATTTTCAGCCTGATTTATTTTTAGTAGATAAAAAACCTTTCGGCGTGAAGTCCGAATTAAAAGCCACGTTCGATTTTTTACAGGAAAATTTGCCACAAACAAAAGCGGCGCTGATTTTGCGCGACATCCTTGATACGTCGGAAGCAACAATGAGCGTCTGGCAGGCGCACGATTATTTTGCCGTCATCAATTCTTTTTACGATTTAGTTCTAGTGCTGGGCGAGCCGGAAATATTTGATCCAATCAGCGAGTATCAATTCCCTGCCCCGGTCGCAGATAAAGTGAAATTTTGTGGTTATACCCGCCGCGAAAAAGGAACAAAAACTCCAGCAGAAGTAAGGCAGGAATTACACCTGACGGACAAACAACGCCTGGTTTTGGTAACGCTGGGAGGCGGCGAAGATGGCTATGATTGCGGCGCAAAATACCTCGCCGAAATTTCCCGACTCAGTGCCGATCACAACCTGCACAGCCTGATTATTTCAGGGCCGGAAATGAAAGCAGAGCAAAAATATTTACTGTCTCAGGCTGTCGCTCAAAATCAAAATATCACGCTGCTGGAATTCACCGATGATTTGATGAGCTATCTGGATGCGGCGGATGTGGTGATTGCGATGGGCGGTTACAACACGATTTGCGAAATTCTTTCGCTCCAGAAAAAAGCGATTATCGTCCCACGCGCAAAGCCTGTGCAGGAACAGTTAATGCGCGCCGAACGAATGAGCAAAGCTGGCTTTTTCAAATATATTCATCCGGCAGAATTAACCTCGGAAAATTTAATTGAGACGTTGCTTGATGAGCTTAATCGCACTGACAAACCCGCCCCGCAACTCAGCCTTGACGCCCATGAAAAAATTACTGTCTGGGTTGCAAAACTGCTCTTTGAGACAAATAAAAGCGAGGAAAAATAATTCTATGCCAGGAGACGACGCCGAAAACCATGCCCGCGAGCCGGAGCTTGCCTACATTCTGAAAGGTTTTGCCCGCACCTCTGAAACTTTCATCACCAATGAAATTCATTTGCTGGAAAAGCTGAGGCTGAGGCTCTCTGTTTTCTCGTTGCTTAAATTGGAAAACCAAAAGCAGCATCGGGCAGTTGAAGCAATCAAAGCACCCATAATTTATTTACCCGCGACTTCATCGTTAAGCGAAGAAAGCCTGTGGCAATGGTTGAAAAATAACTTCGCGCAATTCTCTGCCCTGCACCAAACATTATTTTTTGCGCACCCGATTAATTATCTGACAACTTTATTTGCGGCGCTTCGATTCGCCTTTACCTTACGCGAAAAACAATTTATCAAAGAATTTTTACAGGCTGGTTTCATTGCGCAAAAGGTTTTGGAGGCGGGAAGCATTCGTCACCTGCACGCACATTTTTGTCACACCGCAACGACCGTCACAATGTTTGCGAGCCAGCTTTCCGGTGTTCCCTTCAGCTTTACCGCGCACGCCAAAGATATCTATTTGCCTGAACTCAATCCCGGAAATTTGTTGCCGATTAAAATGGAACGCACCAAATTTAGTGTCACTTGCACAAAAGCGAATGAAATTCATCTGCGGAATTTAGCACCGCAGGCCGCGCCGATTTATACGATTTATCATGGCCTGGACACGGCACAATTTGCGCCACAGGACAAAGAAAAAACTGTGCCTGCCAAACCTGTTATCTTGTCAGTCGGTCGTTTCGTTGAGAAAAAAGGTTACACATATCTGGTCGAAGCCTGTCGCATTCTGAAAGATCAGGACTGCGATTTTGAGTGCCACATCGTAGGTGGAAGCGGTGTTTATCTGGAAAAGGTTGAGGCTTTGATTCAGCAATTAAATCTTGCAGATACAGTCATCATTCATTCCGCTGTCACGCAGGAAGAGTTACGCCAAATCTATCAACAAGCGACCGTCTTTGCCCTCGCCTGTCAAATTATCGAAAGCGGAGATCGTGACGGAATCCCCAATGTTTTGGCAGAAGCGATGGCGATGGAATTACCTGTCGTCTCCACCGATATTTCGGGCATTCCTGAATTGGTAGACCACAGAATTGACGGTTTATTGGTGCCGGAAAAAAATGCTGGTGCTTTGGCCGCAGCCCTCGCCGAGTTATTAAACGATGCAGACTTACGCCAACGTTTGGGGCAGGCTGCCCGTGAAAAAGTGCTGAGAATTTTCGATTCTGAGGTGAATACTTTAGCGTTACAGCGCCTGTTTCGGACATGTTTTTTATAATACAGGACAGGCGGGACGCCTATCCTACCTAAGAGGTACAGTAGGCGTCCCGCCTGCTGACGAGGCTGACGCCCACAAGTTTTAAGTTATTCCGCGCCGATGAAAAAAAGAATTTTATTTTATTGCCAGCCCGTTTTAGGCATCGGGCATTACATTCGCAGCCGTGAAATCGTGCGGGCGTTGTCCGCGTTTGACGTTTGTTTTGTGAATGGCGGAGAAATCGTCGCCGGACTTGCAATGCCTGCTGGCGTCGAAGTTGTTAATTTACCTGCCCTGAAATCTGACGCTGATTTTCAAACTCTGCGCACCAGCGAAGACCATTACAGCCTTGACGAAATTAAGGTACAGCGCCAGCAACAGCTCCTGGAAATTTATGATCGCTGCAACCCTGATGCTGTCATCATTGAATTATTTCCTTTCGGGCGGCGCAAGTTTGATTTTGAATTGATTCCGTTGCTGGAGAAAATTCGCACGTCTTCGACCACAAAAATTATTTGCAGCCTGCGCGATATTCTGGTTAGCAAACGTAACCAGGCGCAATTTGAAACAGAAGCTTGTGCTTTAATGAACCGCTATTTTGATTTGCTACTGATTCATTCTGACCCGAACTTTCAGCGCCTCGAAGAAACTTTTCCACGCGTGAGTGACATCACCTGCGAAATTCGTTACACAGGATTTGTGGCGCAAGCCCTGGGGCCAGATTCGCGGCCTGCAATATTGCGTAATCCTGTCGCTCCCAAAGAAATCATCGTCAGTATTGGCGGTGGTCGAGTGGGCAAAGAGTTGATTGATTGTGCCATCGCAGCCGCAAACTTACTGGCGCAAAATCTCCCGTGTCGAATGCACATCGTGACAGGCCCGCATTTTCCTGATGAAGATTTTTTGTGTCTGCAAACCCGAATCACATCAAGTCCAAGTTTTTCATTGGAGCGATTTACGCTGAATTTTCCGGCGTACCTCCGGCGCGCTGACTTGTCCATCAGCATGGCAGGTTACAATACCTGCATGGACATTTTGTCAGCAGGCATTCGCGCCATCGTTTTTCCGTTCACTGGCAACAACAATCAGGAGCAAACAATGCGGGCAGAGAAGCTGGAAAAAGCAGGCGCAGTGAAAGTTATTCATCAACTCAGGGCTGAAAATCTGGCCTCATTAATCACGCAAAGTTTATCAGCGCCGCGCCCAAATTTAAATTTCAATCTGAATATGCACGGCGCTGAAGAGACGGCAAAAATAATTGCTAAAATCACGCAGGCGTAAATTATGAATGACGCGCTAAAACAATTGCGCTCATTGCTTGAGCGCTCATCATCAGCCGGAAAATTGGTAGAGATATTTTTCCGTGATGACGATGTTGATGAAGATGAAGAGTCTTTGCGACAACTGCTGGAAATTTTTACCAGCCGCCAAACCCCGCTTATTCTGGGCGTCATTCCGGCCAAATTAACAGCTTCAGCAACCGCACTGCTGTTAGAGAAACAGCGGGATTTTCCGGGGCTGATTGAGTTAACGCAACACGGCTGGCAGCACGTCAATCACGAAGTCAGCGAAAGAAAATGTGAGTTTGGGAGCAGCCGCAATTTCGCTGAACAATTGACGGATATACGGCGCGGGCAAACACGCATGAATGAGGCTTTTGGTAAGCAATGGTTTCCGGCTTTTATTCCGCCCTGGAATCGGTGTACTGCGCAAACCTGTCAGGTCCTCAATCAACTTGGCTTTCGTGTGCTTTCAAAGTTACACGGTAAATTATCGTCCTCGCCTGATTTTCAGGGGCGCGAAATTTCAGTCACGCTGGATATTTTTACCTGGAAAAACGGCGCGATGCTTAAACCTGCTGAAGAAATATTTGCCGAGTTAGCAAATCAAATAGAGCTTGGCGAGCCGCTTGGAATTATGCTCCACCATAAAGTGATGAACGATGCGTCATTCGCTTTTTTGGAATCATTACTGATTGAGTTGAGGGCTTCACCCATTATTCGTTTTTACACCTTTCAGAGCCTGCTGAAAACAAAATGAAGAAAGAAAAAAGAGCCGATTTCAAAGCGATTATCAAAGGCCATCTGTGGCAGGAAGGGCGCAGCCTCGTTTTTTCTTTGCTCAGCATGCTGGGGATTACACTGACTGAATTGCTCTCGCCCTGGCCGCTGAAAATTATCTTCGATCAGATTTTACTTGATAAGCCCTTACCGGCTTCGCTCTCGTGGCTGGCAGGTTTGTTGTCCAGCGGCAAAATCAATGCAGTGATCTGGATTTCGCTCAGCATTTTGTTGATCGCCGGATTGCGGAGCGTTTTTACTTACTCCCAGGATTTTTTATTTTCACGCCTCGGTTACCAGATGGTTTACACATTGCGCCGCGAATTGTTCGCACATTTGCAACAGCTTTCGCTCAGCTATTACAGCCGCGCTCGCACCGGCGAATTGCTTACCAAAGTCACGGGCGAAACTGAAGTTTTCAAGGATGTCTTTGTCGAATCAGTACTAACCTCAATCTCACAAATTTTAACTGTCGTCGGGATGTTGAGCATCATGCTCTGGCTCAACTGGCGGCTGGGTTTGGTCTCGCTGACGACTTTGCCAATGCTCTTTTTTGCGCTCGCTTACATTTACCAAAAGATCAAAGTCTCAACGCGCCAGCAACGCGAGAGGGAAGGCCGCATTGCCGCACGTGTCAGCGAAGTTCTTTCTTCAGTCACCCTGGTCAAAGCTTTCGGACGCGAAAAATATGAGCAGGAAAGGTTTGATGAAGAAAATACACTGACGTTGGAAGAGGGTATTAAAACTGAGCGAATGGCGGCGGCAGCAACGCGCACGGTTGAGTTGATCAAAGCCGTTGGTTTATGGGCGACTGTTTTTTTTGGTGCTTTGCTGGTGCTGAAAAATCAGATGACTCCGGGCAGCCTGTTGATTTTTACGGCTTACCTGAATGATATGTACAAGCCGTTGCGCAACCTCGCCAAAATTTCTACGCGACTTTCCAGAGCAACTGTCAGCATGCACCGCATCGCGGAAATTTTGGATACAGAACCGGAAACCTGGAACACTGAAGCTGAAGTTGTGACCGCAACGCTGAAAGGCGAAATAATTTTTGCGCGCGTCTCTTTTGATTACGGCAGCGGTGCCGATGTGCTGAAAAATGTTTCCTTTAAAATTTCTCCGGGCCAGCGCGTCGCTCTGGTTGGGCATTCGGGGTCGGGCAAATCAACTATCGCCAATTTGATCCTGCGTTTTTATCACGCAAAACAAGGCACGATTTCGATTGATGGATTGAATATCGAAAAATATCAGCGCGAAATGTTACGGCGAGAAATCGGCGTAGTGATTCAGGAATCGTTGTTGTTCGGAGCTTCGATCCGTGAAAACATTGCTTACGGCAAGCCTGATGCAACGATGGCGGAAATCGAAGCCGCTGCGCGTCAGGCCTATGCGCACGATTTTATTGTCGCGTTGCCGGAAGGGTACGAAACTATTATTGGTGAGCGCGGCTCGACTATTTCCGGGGGACAGCGACAAAGACTTTCCTTAGCGCGTGCGATTATCAAACATCCGTCAATTTTGATTCTGGATGAACCGACTTCGGCAATTGACCAGGAATCAGCAATGCTGATTCACGAGGCCGTTGATCGCCTGCGCGCCGGAAAAACTACGCTGGTGATTGCGCATCATTTTTCCGACCTGGAAAGCTATGATCAGATTTTAGTTTTGCAGGACGGAAGCTTAGTAGAGCAGGGAACTCACGCGCAGCTTTTGGCGCAACAGGGCGAGTATTACAAAATGTTCTGGCAGCAAAGCCTGAACGAAAATTCCGTTATGCGCGAGGATCAATAATTTCAGCGAATGATTGCACCTGAGCATAGCTCGCGGCATCAGGTTGCGGCTGATTGCCGGGCCGCACAGACAAAATTGTTAGCATTCCGGCGGAACGCGCTGCCTGAAGTTCTGCGGTCACATCAGAAATAAAAAGTATTTCGTGCGCGGCACAGTTTAATTCAGCGGCGATGCGCTGATAGCTTTCCGCTTCTTTTTTCGCGCCAATATTCGTATCAAACCAGCCACTGATGAAGCTGCTCAAATTGCCAACCTCGGTGAACTTAAACAGCAATTTTTGCGCGAGGATGCTGCCCGATGAAAAAATGCAAATACGCTTCTGTTGTTCTTGCCAGCGCGTCAACGCCAGCGGTACATCAGCAAAGATTTGGCTTTTCAGTGCGCCGCTGCCATAACCCTCCTCCCAGACTTTTCCCTGCAATGATTTCAGCGGCGTAGATTTGCGATCCTGCTCCATCAACCAGGCAAGATAGCGCATCACAGAGTCAGGTTGCGTTATTTCCAGTGGTTGCGCATCAGCAATATTTTCAGCCTGTAGCCTAAGTAAATCGGCTTGCACTTCAGCATTATCCCAATGCTTTGCCAAATAATTTTTGAGGTGAGTTCGGGCGTAAGGAAACAAAACTTGGACAACGAAATCTATCGGCGTAGTCGTGCCTTCGATGTCGAGCAGAATAATTTTTATCGCTGCATCAAGGTTGATCGTCATTGCGCAGGAATGCTGGTTGGAGAAAGCCAGGAAGCGCCAAAGCAAACGGGCTGATAGCTGCTGTCAACCCTGCTTTCGGAATAACGCGGAACCCAGCCTGCCGGGTCTGCGAATAAACGAATCGCACGAATGCGCTGCTCTTCGCATAAATTGAACCAGTGCAACGTCCCGCCCGGTACACGAATTAAATCTCCAGCGACAACCTCGATGGCAGTCACCGAACCATTACTCGGATGAATGTGAAAGATGCCACGCCCTGCGATAATAAACCGCACTTCGTCATCATCGTGCCAATGCTCTGACTTAAATTTAGCCAGCATTTCAGGCAAGCCCGCAGTGGTTGGCAGCACATCAATGACATCCGCTGTGACATAGCCGTCTTCTTCTTTGAGCTTGTTAATCTCTTCCGCATAAGCCGCCAGTATTGCTTCCGCAGGCGCATCGGTGGCGATTGGCTGTGACGGTTGCCATTGCTCGTAATCAATGTCAATGCTGGCTAAATATGCAGTGATTTCAGCGGGATCGGTGATCGTGCGATTTTCGTCCGGGATAGTTACGATAGCCATAATTTTTACCCTTTCGTATTTGCAGAAGCCTGCACGAAGTAAGGGCGCACTGGCACATTTACTGCGTGCGTGTTTCTGCATTAGGAGCATACTTCAAATGTGCCAGGAGTTCGCCCCATTACTTCAAGCAGGAACTCAAAAATTTCAATGTGCCGTTTTGCTTCGTTGAGGTTGCGTCCCCAGGTATAAAGCCCATGTCCGCGCAACAAAAATCCATGTGCTTCAGGATTGCTTTGCAACACTGCCGCAACCGTTTTCGCCAGTTTATTCATGTCCTGCGAATTTTCAATAATCGGTAACCATTCCTGATGCTCATGCGTTTTGACTCCGACCAGGCCTTTCAGCATTTCATAGCCTGAAATCCTTATGCCGCCAGCTTCGGCGCAAGCGTTTGACAGTATCGTACTCCAAATCGAATGCGTGTGGAGGACGGCCCCAGCGCCGCGCAATTTGACGGCGACGAGATGAAGCTTCGTTTCATCCGAAGGCTTGCCCGTCCCTGTAATTACGTTTCCGTCGCCATCAATTTGCAGGATTTGCTCGGAGGTCAGATTGCCCTTATCCACGCCGCTGGCAGTGATCGCAAGTCGGAGCGGATCATGACTGATGACCGCACTGAGATTACCGCTCGTCCCAAGCACCCAGCCTCTGGTGTAAAAACCTTTGCCGATGTCCGCTAAATTATTTGCATACTCTGAAAAGGATGCTGGTTGCGTCATAAAAATAAATTCGTAGCGATTTCAAAATCTAAATCAATCTCAGTGCTGCCTGGAAACGCTGAAATTATATGGCTTGTGACTGTTGAGTGCCAGGTTTACACTAGGCTTATGAGGTGCCAGCTATGAACAAAAATGATTTCGTGGTTCTTGATCCCGAAATTTTACACGGTACGCCTGTATTCAAAGGGACACGTGTACCGATTGAAACGCTGTTTGATTATTTAACTGATGGAGAATCAGTCCATGATTTTCTGGACGACTTTCCTTCTGTAACAAAAGAACAGGTTGAAATGGCGTTGGAATATTCCAAGTTACAGGCGGCAGCGTAAATGCGAATCTTATTGGACGAAAATATTCCGCGCAAACTCAAACATGCGTTCTCTGGCTTCGTCGTTTCAACTGTCCCGGAAATGGGTTGGTCAGGAACGAGTAACGGAAAGTTACTTGATAAAGCAGAAGGGATTTTTGATGTCCTGATAACCTTCGATAAGGGAATTCAATATCAGCAAAATTTTACGGATCGGACAATTATTGTCATCACGTTAATTGCTTATCACAACAAGGTTGAATACTTACTTCCATTAATTCCTGAGACACTGGAAGAATTGAAAAATGCTCAACCAGGGCAGGTCATCAATATTATGGCAACGCCTTAAAATAAAACCTGTAAGCCATTTTCTTGACCCCTTTCCCGTCACACACCTATAATCGCCCTTTTGTTATGCGCGAGCTTTTCTCGCCTCTGTGTACCATCTCAATTCGTTACCGCACACAATGAATGAATTCCGCAGGTTGTTAACCTATCTCAAACCTTATAAAGCGATCTTTGCACTTTCGATTGTGCTGATGATTGCGACGGGTTTGTTTGAGGGGATGACGCGGCTGTTGATTATTCCGGTTTTTAATCGGCTGGCTGGCGGTGGCGCAAACAGTACGATTATCCAGAAATTGCATCTGGATAAGTTTTTGCCTTCGGACACAAGTTCTTTGACAACGATTGCGTTATTGCTGGTCGGCTTCACGCTGGCGAAAGGCGTAGCTGAATATTTCTCTTCGTTTTCGATGAGCTATATCGGTCAACACGTCATCGCGGATGTCCGTTCGTCGCTTTATGATCATGTAATGAAGCAGGCGGCTCCTTTTTTCGCGCTGCATCCGACGAATACTTTGACGGCACACTTGATGAGTGATGCGGCGCTGATTGAACGTTCGGTCTCTGATACGCTGCGTGATTTGTTGCGCGAATCCGTGAGCCTGATTGTTTGTCTGGCGTTGCTCTTTGGCATCAACTGGAAACTGGCAGCGGTGATGTTGTTGATTGCGCCGCCGGTTGCGTATTTGACTACGAGCTTCAACAAGAAACTCCGGCATTATGTGAATTCGCGGCAACAGAGCGGGGCCGAAATGCTGGATGTTGCGCAGGAAGCAATTTCGTCGCAACGCGTCGTCAAAGCTTTTGGCATGGAAGCTTATGAAAGTCAGCGGTTTCGTGTTTTTGCGAACAAACAAATGCGCGACCAGCTCAGAGCCATGCGGATTTATTTTATCTCGCCCATTGTGCTGGAAATGGTCGGTGTCATCGCCATTGCTGTGCTGCTGATTTATGTCCAAACCAGCATTAACGCCAAACAAATGAGCATCGGAGATTTTGCCGGCTTCGTGGTGACGATGTTCAGCGCCTACGATCCGATTCGTCGCCTGAGTCGGTTGCAACATGATCTGCAACAAGGATTGGCTTCAGCGGCGCGCATTTTCAAAGTGATGGACACGAATCTGGAAATGCGTGACAAGCCGGAGGCGATTGGGTTGCAAAAATTTACGCACTCCATTGAGTTTCGTGAGGTGTCGTTTAGTTATGGTGCAGGCTTTGATATTCCGGTTGTCGAAGATGTAAGCTTTGTTGTTCGGTCGGGCGAAATGATTGCGATAGTGGGGCAAAGCGGCGCGGGTAAATCCACGCTGACAAATTTGATCCCGCGTTTTTATGACGTGACGCATGGTGCGGTAATCGTTGATGGTTACGACGTGCGCGATTTGCGACTGGCGGGATTGCGCTCACAAATTGCG
>JANMKB010000423.1:0-7330 GCA_031371805.1 Blastocatellia bacterium
GGTGAGTACGATAATGCCGAGGTTTAATTCAGGAATCATCGTGATTTGCGTGACCATTCCTTCGAGTCCGCCGGTGTGCGAAACCTGTTTGTAGCCATTTACATCGCTCAGCCCAAAGCCGAGTCCGTAGGCGGAAAAATGCGTATTGTAAGGGCCGGGATTGCCAACCGGAATGATCGTTTGCGGCGACCACAACTCACGATGCACGGCTTCGGAAAATAACCGTTTTGCTTGCCCTTCACCGTATTTCCCGTGTGCCAGCAGCAACTGCACCCATTTGAGTAAGTCCGTGATGTTTGAATTGATACCACCAGCGGCGGCAGCCACTTTTACCGCACTGTGCGCGATTACCTGAACCTTGCCGTCTACCGGAGCATGGCCTTCGATGACGTTGCTTTTATCTTTCAGCCGCTCAAACAGCGCGGCGCTTTTGCTCATGCCTACGGGTTGCAGGATGCGTTCTTCGATAAATTCCGGCCAGCTTTTGCCTGAGACGCGCGCGATGACTTCACCCGCGACGATGTAAAGATTGTTGTCGTAGTCGTACTTCGTGCGAAAGCTGGACACCTGTTTCAAGTAGCGCAGGTTATGAATCACATCCTTCAGCGTGAAATCGCTGCCATCGGGGAAAAACATCAGGTCGCCCGCGCCGAGTCCGAGTCCGCTGCGATGCGTGAGCAGGTCGCGGATCGTGAACTCTTCTGACACGTAGGCGTTGTAAAGTTTGAATTCAGGAATGGTATCACGCACCTTGTCGTCCCATTTTATTTTCCCTTCATCAACCAACATGCCGAGTGCTGCGGTCGTAAATCCCTTGGAGTTGGAAGCGATGCCAACCAAGGTATTTTCGTCCATCTTTGCCATCGTATTCAGCGACCTGACGCCGTGCCCTTTGGCATAAATGATTTGTCCGTCCTTGATAATGCCGACGCTGATGCCCGGAACATCGAACGTTTTCATCGAACGTTCGACCAGCGCGTCAAGGGCTTGATTGCTCAGGGGCTGCGCTGGTGAAATCGTGCAGAAAACAAGCAGGAGAAATATAACGACGAGGGATTTTTGTAGAGAATTTTTATTCATTGGTTTTTACCTTTAGAGCAATGGACTCGCGCTTCACTCAGACAGATTTATCGGCTTACTCTTATTTCAATTTTTTGATGCTGGCATTCTTCATCAATGAAGTCATTTGCGTTATGGCAATCGCGTTAAGCTGCTGCAAGCGCGTGCTGGGCGGTAACTCTTGCTGAATTAAAATGGCATTGAGGCTTTCCAGATTCGACAAAATCACCAATTGCTCAATCGTCGCGTAATCTCTGATGTTTCCGTCTGAATCAGGATTTTCGTCGCGCCATTGTTTCGCCGTTTTCCCGAACAAGGCCATATTCAAAAGGTCTGCTTCGGTGGCATACACCAGATGGATTTGCGCTTTGGAGAGTTCCGCCGGAATCAGGTTTTCCTTTATCGCGTCGGTGTGAATTCGATAATTGATTTTGGCGAGCGTTCTTTGCAAATTCCATTCGAGATTTAGACGATTGTTTTCATCGTCTTTGAGCCGTTGAAATTCGGTTATCAGATACAACTTAAATTCCGACGAAATCCAAGACGCAAATTCAAACGCAATATCCTTATGAGCAAAGGTTCCGCCGTAGCGACCTGATTTTGAAATGATGCCGATGGCATTTGTAGATTCAATCCATCGCTGCGGAGAAAGCACAAAATAATTATTGCCCGCTTCATTTCTAAACCTCTCGAATTCGATGGGTTTAAAATTTGGATTGTTTATTTTCTCCCATAATCCGATAAAATCAATCGTGCTTTTGCTTCGCATCCAATTGTTGATGACAGAAAAAGGTTCGACCGTGTTTCGATATTTCGCAATATCGGTCAATGAAATGTAGTCTTTCTCGCCGCGAACGGTAATAGTAATCTCCGTTCCTTTCACTTCAATTTTTTGATTTTTCATCTTTCTAATTCCTAATTCATCTCGTTCAAACTCACTCCGGCAAACCCATCCGTTTCAGCAAATCCTTGTATCGCGGGTCGTTGCGGAGCGAATCCATGAACGGGTCTAGTTTTATTCGGGGTAAGAAGCAATCCTTATTCTCAAAAGATTTCTCCAATTCAGCGAAGGCTTTATCCTTGTCGCCAAGCGCGGCATAAATACTTGCAGTAAATACAGTCCTGACATACCTCGTTTTCGCTAATTCTCTAAACCTGTCGAGATATTGTTCAGCCTCGCGTCGGCGACCCGACTTGGCGTAGGCAAGTCCCGCAATTACAAGGTCTTCTTGTGATAGTGGAGATGTTTTTAATCCTTCTTCCGCGAGTGCTGTCGCCTCATCGTATCTGCCCAGAACTATCAATGTATTACCAAGATATTGCCGTCCGAACCTAAAATTCGGATCAAGGTCATAAGTTCTCTTTCCCTGCTCCAACGCTTTATCATTTTGTCCGGCATACAGATAACTAAGACCAAAAATTGCATTGGTAATCAGCGAAAGAGGCTCAAGTTCCACCGCTCGCTTTAATTCCGCCACCGCCTCGTCCCGCTTTCCTAATGGCGCAAAGTAACTAACGCCGTGAGTCAGATGAATGTAAGAAACATTCGGATCGAGTTGAAATGCCTTTCCATATTCGCGTTCGGACTCTGCCCAATTCCAATCGTAAAGGGCAAGTGAATCAGCCAAAGCCCCGTGTGCTTCGGCAAGTGTCGGGTCAATCTCCAAAGCTCGTGTTGCCGCCGCCTTAGCTTGCGGCAAAACCTCTTTAGGCGGAAGGTCGGCATTTTTCCCCAAAGAATTATATGAATCGGCAATTGTGGCATATGCCAAAGCATAATTCGGATCGAGTTTGATTACCTGCTGGAAATAATCTATGCCTTTGAGGATGTCGTCCTTCGTTCGCTTGTTCCAGTAAAAACGCCCTTTGAGATAAAGCTGATAGGCTTCCGGGTTTGCCGTATAAGTCTTCGTCAATTTCTGCTCGTCCGCGCCCGACAGTTTGGCTTTCAGTTTGCTCGACACATCGCGCGCAATCTCACTTTGCAGCGTGACGAGGTCGGTTTGTTGGCGATTGTATTGCTCGCTCCAGATGGCATTTTCCGTCTGTGCACTCACCAACTCCAGACTCAACGTCAACTGGTCGCCGCGCTGCACCACGCGCCCCGTCAGGATGGCTTGCACGTTCAATTCGTGCGCAATCTTCGGCAGGTCGAATTCCTTGCCCTTGTAGCGAAAGACCGAGGAGCGTGCTTTGACATTCAGCTTCGGCAATTGCGACAAACTGCTGATGAGCGTTTCGGTCATGCCGTCTGAGAGATATTCAACCTCCGCATTGCCGCTGGCATTGACGAATGGCATCACCGCGATTGATTCGATTTGGTTGGTTGTCGTGAAATTGCGATAGCCAAAGAATCCGCCAATGGCTAACATTCCTGCCAGTGCAGCCGCTAACCATTTATTCAATTTTGGCTTGCTTGCCAGCGTTTCATTCGTCGGCGCTGCCAGGATTTGTGTTTTTGGCTCTTCTTTTTCAGACGAAATCGTCTTTTCTAATTTGTTCTGAAACTCTAAATCCTGCTTCACATCTTGCAAATCATTGCCGACATCCTTGATCGTTTGATAACGCTCGTCGCGGTCTTTTCGCAAACATTTGCTGATGATTTTTGAGATTTCAGTTGGCACTTCTGCCTCAAGCGATTTCGGCTCATCTTTGAGAATCGCGCCAATCATTTCCATCACCGTTTCGCCTTCAAACGGGAGTTGCCGCGCTACTATTTCGTACAGCACGACACCAAAACTGAAGATGTCAGTTCGCGCATCAATCTCTATCCCCTTCGCCTGTTCGGGCGACATATAATTTGCCGTCCCGATAATCATGCCGGGACTGGTGGAAGGATGAGGGCTGAACGATGAAGGAGGAATATTTTGTACCAGCGTTGCCGCTTCTTCATTCAGCGTTCCTCGTTCAGCCTTCCGCGTTTCTATGAGTTTGGCTATTCCAAAATCAAGAATCTTGACGAGTCCGTTGGCGCGAACCATGACGTTATCGGGTTTGATGTCGCGGTGAACAATGCCCGCCGCATGCGCTTCATCCAGTGCCGAAGCAATTTGAATCGCAATCTCCAGCGTAGCCTTAAAATTTAACGGATTGCTTTTCGCAAATTCATTCAACGTTTTGCCGTCAATAAATTCGGTAGCGATAAAATGAGTGCCGTCAAATTCATTGATTTCGTGAATGGTGAGGATGTTGGGGTGATTGAGCGCAGACGCAGATTTGGCTTCACGCACAAAGCGGCTCATTCGGTCTTTGTCTTCGGCAAATTCAGACGGAAGGATTTTCAACGCGACTTTGCGGTCAAGTTTCGTATCCTGCGCGAGATAGACTTCGCCCATCCCGCCTGCGCCAATTTTCGACACGATGCGGTAATGTGACAGAGAGGTATTGGCAGACAGTTCTTTATTCATTGTTATTCAAGTTTCATTGCGGCTTCGTCAACCGGCTGAGAATTTCGTGCAGCCGTTTCGTGATTGTGTGAGCTTGTTATTATGCACCGCCTTTCGATTTGACGGAATCGCAGGCGTTATTTTGTAACTCTTCGCCGCCGCTAGCGCGGCAAAGAGACCTGAGTAATTAAGCGGTGGGAGTAGGGAATTTTCAGCCCGGCTGGCAACCAACTTCTGGCTCAACGCAAGGGATCAAAGATGCAAGGACGCAAAGAAAAAACCATAATGATTTAGTTGTCTTTGCCCCCTTGCTCCCTTGACCCATTGCGTTACATTCGTGCTTCAGCCCTGCAAAGCTTGATGAACGAGCAGCGTATCAACGTACTGCACAAACTTGACAGCTTTCCCGTCCTGCAATTTCCAGACATGCGCAAAGTGCGCCAGAAAACTTTTGCCTGTTGCGTTGTATTTTCCGCTGTATGTGCCTAAGGCGACGATGGTCTCGCCACCATCAATGAATTCATCAGGCACGACGGCAAAGCCTTCCCACTCCGTCCCGATGCGCATAAACACGCCTTCCAGTACCGCGTTGGGGCCGTTGTAGGTTCCGCCGTAGGGAAATCCTTCGGCTTCTGTCCAGGCAATGCTGGCGTCTAAAAATCCCAGGACGGCGGGAATATCGCCTTTACCGAATGCCTCGTATAAACCTTGTACTGCGTTGAGATTACTCATTATGTTTTTCCTTTCGTGGTTGTTAGTTATAAATTTTGACCGACCTAAAATTTTCCTGCATTCACATCAAGAATAAATTTGATCAGCCCTTCGACATAAACTTTTGTGGCAAGCGAAAATCTATAGCCTGGCTTGTTTTCACTTCGCTGCGGCCAAATTGGTTGATTCATTCAGTCGCTTGATTTCTTTCAGCAGAAAGTCAAATTCGGTGAACGGGCTGCCGCCCGTGCGTGACCAATGTACGCGACCGCGCTTGTCTATCAAAATCGTCGCGTGCAACGGCATCTCTTCAAAATCGTCGTAGGCCTTGAAGCGGCGCGCGTTGTCAAACTTCGCATCCAAAAGCAGCGGGAACGGAACGTCCGCCATCTTCTTCGTGTGCGCCAATTCTTCTGCGGCGTCGGCGCTGACCGCCAGCACGGTTGTGTCAAGTTCGCCGAGTTCTTTGTTGCGCTTGATCACTTCTTTCAGTTGCGCGATGCAATGCGTGCAGGAACCGCCAAGATAAAAAATCAGCAGCACGTTTTCGCCGTGATCGGAAAGTTGACCTTGCCAATGCCGTCCATCAGCCAGGGTTTTTCGCGTGGGCCGGTGTCGTAGGCTTCGCCGTGCCGCGAGTGACCTTGCTTCCACGTCTCTGCTGCGTTCAGCTTGTTGTCATTGTTGGGCTGTGCTGAGACTGAAAGACAGAGCACAACCATTAGTCCTATTGTTTGAAAATTTGTTTCATCATAAATCTCCGTTCAATACGCTATGCTGCCAAGATTACTCTGATGGCGCCGACCAACACCACCAGCAATGCCCCCGGAATCGCAAAGCGCAGCCAGCGTCCATAGTCCACCTGAGCAGCAAGCAGCATGGCGAGCAGCGCACCATTCGTGGGAGTAATCAAATCCATCAAGCCCCCGCCGGTCTGAAACGCGATCACCGCCGCGTCACGCGAAATGCCGAGCAGATCAGACAGTGGAGCCATAATCGGCATGGTGAGTACGGCCTGGCCGCTGACGGACGACACCGGGACGTGCAGCAGCGCGTGCATTGGAATCATCAGCAGGGCCGCCGCTTTGCCCGGCAGGTGCGCCAGCGGGGTCGCCAGCCCATAAACGATAGTGTCAATCACGTGGCCGTCTGTGAGTACAAAGCTGATGGCGCGTGCGACGCCTACATAAAGCGCCGCTCCCAGCATCGCTTCCATGCCTTTGATAAAATCCCGCGCCGTCGTATTGAGATCGCGTCCAGAGACAAGCCCTACGGCGAACCCTACGATGAGAAACAATGCTGAGAGTTCATTGAATCCCCAGTCGAAGCGCAACACGCCGATGACGTAAGGAATAAACGGGACGATGACGAGCGCAAGCAGCAACCCGTCACGCTTCGTCGCGCACACGTCATCCGTCAGTGAAGAAGGCGGCGGAGGCGCTGCCGTCGGGCGCACCTCGTCGGGCCCAGCCATTGCCAGCGTCCAAGCGATCCACACGGTGACAGCGCCAATCAAAAGGCCGAAGCGAATCACGGGAATGGTCATCGGCGGCATTTCAGCAAAGCGCAGCGCAAGGCCCGTCTGAAATGGATTCGTAGGGCCGAAGGCAGCGCCTACGGCTGCGGCTCCCACGCTCATCGCCAGCGCCGTCACGCTGCCAAAACCCAGGCCACGACTCAGCAAGACAAGCACGGCGACCAGCGCAATGATTTCCTCTTGCATATTTTCAAGTGCGCCGAGCGTGGCAAAAGTCAGACTGACAGCAATGACAATGGTGCGTGGTCGCCGTGTACGCCCGACCAGCATTCCCACCAGCCGCGCCAGCGCGCCCGTCGCTTCCAGAAAAGCAAACGCGCCGCCCACAAACAGGATGGTAAGAATGACGTCCGCACCCGCGATGATGCCACGCGGCACCGCCAGCAGCGCGGCCTTGAGTCCAACCGGAGCGGCGGTCATTCGTGCATACGTTCCCGCCACGATGACCTCTCGCCCGGTCGCGGCGTCGGTGCGTCGTTGATATTCGCCCGCCGGAATAATCCACGTGAGCAGGGCAGCTACGGCGACCGCGCCGAGGAGGAGGACAAAGGGATGGGGAAGTTGAAGTTTCATATTTTGGAGTGCGGTCGGCTTGCCGCCGCTTTGGCTTTCGTTATCGAACGATTCAGGTTTCAGC
>JANMKB010000489.1:0-2857 GCA_031371805.1 Blastocatellia bacterium
TGATGTGATCGCGCTTGACGGCTAATAACGTCGGGTCTTTCGGCGCGACTTCCATTCCATCATTGAATTCAAAACGACCGAGTTTGAGGTTGCTATATTTCCCAATGCCTTTGAAATTCACATAGGCTTGTTTCAGAAAAACGCTGGCGTCCTGATTGCCGTTAGCAGCAAAATAATTTGCGCCGAGTCCGAGTTGACCGAATGGGGCGGCGGCAACTGCGGACTTGGGTAAATTGGCTACAAAGGGAGTTTCGGCTTCGACCATCCATTCATAATTTTCCTTCTGCTGGCTCAATCCTACGCGCAAGGTTCCAGCACCAAAAGTATAGCTGCCATCGCCTGCGGTAGTGTCGAACCAGTCCCAATTTTCAGCCCGTAAGCGCAGGCTGCCCGAAACTGTAATGTTCCCAATTTTGATCGGAGCCGGAGCCACTGGCTTTGGAATTGGTTTTGGCGTAGGAGTTGGAGTCGGCGTCGCGGCTACAACCATCGTTTTATTAAGCGATGGTTGCGACTGCGCCGACTCCTGCTGGGCGTGTACGCTGAGGCTGAGAGAGCCGAAAAAGCATAAAGATAAAATGAACTTTGATTTGCGCATGAGTGCTAAGCCTCCGAAGTTTGTGGAGTGGTTTGTTTCCACGAAAATTTCCAGCCCTGCTGAATTGCGACAAGGACGCGGATCACGACGGCGGCGGTTAATGCAATGCCTCCCAAGACTGCAAAACCCGAAGCGAAAGTTCCAAAGGCCTGCTTGAAATTTCCCAGCAGCATCGGCAATAAGAATCCACCGACGCCGCCAATCGCACCGACGACTCCGGTTGCCAGTCCGATTTCTTCCCGGAATCTTTGCGGGACAATCTGGAAGATCGCGCCGTTGCCTAATCCCAAGCACGCCATGCCAACCATCAAAATTGGAATCATCACGTTTAGTCCAAGTAAAAGTGAGGCAGTCAGATAGGCGAAACTGACTCCGAAGAGGACAAAAGATAATAATTTTACGCCGCCGACTTTATCTGCAAGCCAGCCACCAACGGGGCGGATGCCGCTGCCGACGAAGGCTACGAGCGCTGTCAGATAACCTGCCTGAATGGGGGTAACGTGATATTGATCGCGGAAAAATAATGGCAGAAAACTGCTGAGTCCGACGAAGCCGCCAAACGTCACGCTATACAATAAACAGAACCACCAGAGGTCTGCCGTGCGCATAATTTTCAGATATTTGCTGAACGGTTGCCCTTTCGTTTGATTCGGACTTTCTTTTGCCAGCATCAGAAACGCTACCAAAACGATAGCCAGAGGAATCATGGCCAGCACGAAAACGTTGTGCCACCCATAAGCATTTGCCAGACGTGGAGCGAGTAAATTTGTAATGATCGTCCCGCTGTTTCCGGCGGCTGCGATGCCCATTGCCAAGCCCTGTTTTTCGGGTGGATACCAGCGCGAAGCCAATGGTAAGGCGACGGCAAATGAAGCTCCCGCAACGCCGAGCATTAATCCTGCTGCGATGAGCGCTGACAAACTTTCCCCGCTCAACCAGCCCAGTGTCAGTGGAATAAATAGAAAGCCTAAAATTCCGGCTCCGACGGTTTTGCCGCCGATACGATCACTTAGTAAGCCAAGTGGAATGCGGAGAAGTGAACCGCTGAGAATCGGAATCGCCACGAGCAGCGCTTTTTGTGAAGCGTTTAGTTTGAGGCTTTCGGCAATAAAAACACCGAGAGCGCCCAGCATTACCCACAGCATGAAGCTCAGATCAAATTGTAAAAAACAGGCTAATAAAGTTGGCGTGTGTCCTTTTAATTGGTTGTTATCATTACTCATTTCGATTCCTTGTGATTGGCTGGTTTTGAATACAGCTTTCCCAGCGTGTAGAGACAATGATTCCATTGACCTACGATTAATAATTTATGATTTAGGGTTGAGGTCGGACAGGTTTGGGCTGAGCCGACATGACTAAAAATTACATCGTGGCTGCTCCAAGATGTTTGACTAACTCAATGACCATCGGCCCCATTTTAGGGTGTTCCGGTTCAATTTTCGGAGTAACTCCGAGTTGTAACAAAGCCGCTGTGCAGGTTGGCCCGATGGAGGCGACGACGGTTTTATGATTCAGGGAATCAAGCAATTCAGTATCGCGTCCGAGGTCTTTGGCGACTTGAAATAAGTGCCGCGCCTGAATTTGACTGGTGAACGCAACCGCATCAATTTTGCCGTGGTGTAAATCGTCAATCAGTTTTTTCAACGGCTCCAGATTTTCCGGGAGCTGCCATTCGTATAAACAAAGCTCTAATAATTTTGCGCCGCGCGCTTCCAGTGAATTCGCAAGCTCAGCATTTCGTTCGCCATAATGAAGGACAGCAACACCCTGATTTTGCAGGTCTAAATCGCTCATCACGGAAATTAAGTCAGTCGTCGTATAAGGTTCACCCGCATTCAGCGTCGGCTTGATTCCGTTGCGCGAAAGTACCGCCGTAGGTTTTGGCCCGCGACAAATCGTCGTGATTCTTTGCAACGCTTTCAGCAGTTCAGCTTTTCTTTCCAGCTTTTCTGCTTCCGTAATTAAGCCCGCGACTGCGACTCCGGTTTGGAACACGACGAATTTTATTTCGCCCGATTCCAAATAATTAAGAAACGTTGCAACTTCATCCGTTGCGTCAATCGAGACTTCGCGCAAAGCCGGAGCGTTGACTGGTTCGCCGCCGTGTCGTTTGACTAAATTTGCCAGTTCGCTGCTCATACGTGCTTCAAGTAAGGCAATCTTTTTGCCGGTTAATTCACTCATGTTTGGTCATCCTTTTCTAAAAGCGTACTGCAAACATCCTGTTTGCAGCTCGTTCGGAAGCGCAAACAAGATGTT
>JANMKB010000500.1:0-18738 GCA_031371805.1 Blastocatellia bacterium
TTTAAAATCGTCAGACTCGTCGCAGGTGAACAATTACTATAAGCTATCCTGCGCTAAAATTAAGCGAAAATAATTAACATAACTTTGAATTCCTGGCAAAGGAAAGCGGACAGATTGCGCGATTCTTTTGAAAATACAGGACTTTATGGTCCGTGCGCAGGCAGCGGCGGCAGCCGCTAAACTGACAGTTTCCTGAACATTTTTCCCAACCGACAATGCAATTTAGTTTCCCGGTTGACAATCCACCGGACATTGATTATGATCCAGCCAGTTGAGAATAAACAAATGCCCAAAATTAAGCTTTCAACGAGTCTGGCGGAACAAGCATTAATCAAACTAATGCGGGTGGGAGATCGGCTCTGGCGCGAATCAGACGAACGGTTTGGACGCTGGGGAATTTCTGATAACCACTATAACGTCCTGCGCATTTTGAATGGTGCGGGCGAGCCGCTTTCGCAAATCGAAATCGGGCGGCGGATGCTTTCGTCACGCGCCAATGTAACAAAGTTGATTGACCTGCTTGAAGAACGAAAATTCGTCAAACGGCTGGCCTGCGGTGATCGGCGCGTCAAACTGATTGAGCTAACTGAGACAGGTGCAACATTCATTGCCGAAACCGCCAGCGACGTCATTGGCTTTGCTGAAAAAGTGCTGAAGCCCCTGACCAAAGCAGAGCAGAAGTCATTAGCGGAATTGCTGGATAAATTATCCTGAGCCAGGCTTAATTTTTTGCACCGATTGTTAACCGATTAACAGTCAAGCATCAAACAAAAGAGAGGTAAATTTATGATTCAGAAAATTGCGGCAGATGATCGTTATCACATCGAAAGTGACTGGCTTTCGGCTTATTGGTTGTTCAGCTTTGACCGTTATTATGATCCAAATAATATGGCGTTTGGGCCGTTGCGCGTTTTCAATCACGACACGATTCAGGGCGGCTCCGGGTTCCCGACGCATTCGCACCGTGAGATGGAAATCGTGACTTATGTCCTGCAAGGACAGTTAGCGCACAAAGACAGCACGGGCGGCGTGGGCTTCATCAATCCCGGCGAAGTTCAGCGGATGACCGCCGGTACGGGCATTGCCCATTCTGAATTTAATGCTTCAGAAACAGAGGCAACAAAGCTATTGCAGCTTTGGGTTATCCCGGAACGCGAAGGCTTGACACCTTCGTATGAGCAAAAACAATTCTCGCTTGCGCAACGGACAGGAAAGTTGCTGCCAATTGCTTCTGGTCGGGATTTACCCGAAACAGTAAAAATTCATCAGGACGCGACATTTTATGTTTCACGCTTGAACGCTGGTGATGCCGTAACTCATGAACTGAACGAAAAACGACGCGCTTTCCTGTATGTAATTGAGGGTGAAATTATGCTCAACGGTGAAGTTTTTAAGGCAGGTGACCAGGCACGCATTACCAGTGAATCACAACTCGCGCTAACCGCCATAAATAACGGCGAAATCATTCTGATTGATTTGCCGTGATAACATTTACGCGGTGGCAAAAATTATCAACCATAAGGAAAAAACTAATGGACACACTTGAAACAATCAAACATCGCATTTCAGCGAATTACTTCGACAGCACAAAAACACTTTCCGAAGCAGAAATCAGCGATTTGATTTCGTATGCCATCGAAGCGCCGTCTTCATTCAATATTCAACACTGGCGTTTTGTCGCAGTGACTAAACCCGCAGAAAAAGCGCGGCTGAAAGCAGTCGCCTACAATCAACCGAAAGTAAGCGATGCCGCTGTGACCTTTATCGTTTTGGGCGACTTACAGGCTTACGAACGGTTGCCGAAAATTTATGAACCATTAGTGACAACAGGCGCAATGACGCAGGAACAAGTGGAGCGGACAGTTGGCATGGCAATTGGCATGTATAGCAGCAATCCGCAAATAGCGCGGGACGAAGCAATTCGTGGAGCTTCGTTGGCGGCCATGACTTTGATGCTGGCAGCAGAGGCAAAAGGATTAGTCAGCGGCCCAATGATCGGCTTTGATCCTGAAGGTGTAAAGCGTGAATTTGGAATTTCTGACCGCTACGTGCCTGTGATGTTGCTTGCAGTCGGTTACGCCGCCCCAGGTAATCATCCTCGTAAACCGCGCCTCAGCGTGGATGAAGTTTTGGCGTTTGAGCAAGGGCGAGAATTTTAAAAGAGGAAAAGGGCAGACTGGCAAATAGCGGGTCTGCCCTTTCCCCTATTTTTACAGTCGCTTTAGCCGAACGCTGCCGCCCAACCCGCAGCAATCAGCGCGGCAACCAGATACAACCCGACTAACGCCATTGCAGCGCTGCCAATTTTCAGCCGCCGTGAGACTGCCGAATAGCCAATCGCCAGCAACGCAATCCGCCAAATTGCAAACACATCAATCCAGTTCGCAAACGTCACAATAAATTTTGGCAAACTGTCTTTGCTCATAAACATTGTCAGCAAAGCACCGAGGTTTGAGCCGATAGGGTTTTGTATATCAATTTCGTCAGGGCTTTTCAAAAACAATAATATTAGAAATATCAGTGACGAAACCAGCGACACTGCCAAAAAGGCATAAGCAGTTACACCCAGCACTTGCAAAAAAGTATTTTCAGCCCCCATAACCATGCTGACCAGCTTGAAAATTCCGGCGATTACCAGAACGCCGACGATACTTCCCAGGATGCCAAACAGCGGGAAGGTAGCCTTAATGACTGTCTCATTTTTTTTCATTGCTTCAAGCTGTGGGGCAACCTCTTCCTGCGTCTTCTTGCCGTCAGCGACAGCTTTTTCAATCCCCATTGAGGCGATTTTGACGGCGCCAATCCGATCCGCCATTACCCATCCCACTACTCCGCCAAGTAACGCCAGGACAATCAACGGAGCGATGACATTAGGAGCAAGACCAATCCCCTTGAATGTTTCGCCTGGTGAAAAATATACGCCCATTAAGCGGCTGAAAAAATTTTCAGGTACAGGTGTGTTTACAGTTGTTTCTGGTGTCACAGAGCCTCCTTCAGAAAAAGGTGGCAGTAATCGGTAAGAAGGCTTGGGTACAACAGTTACTTCGAGAAAGGGGCCGCTACTGACTACTGTCGCTTGTTATTGTCAGTACCACCTGCGGTAGCGGGTGGCGTTAGAACTATTCATTCAGAAAACACGCAGCAAAATGTCCGGGGGTGATTTCTTTAAATTCGGGTTCACCAATTTTACATTTTTCCATGACATAGGGACAGCGCGTGTGAAAGCGACAGCCCGAAGGTGGATTCATGGGTGTCGGCACTTCTCCGCTTAGAGCAATACGCTGGCGGTCGCGCGTTTGTTCCGGGTCAGGCAAAGGGATTGCGGCGAGCAACGCCTGTGTATACGGATGCTTCGGATTTTCGTAAAGCTCAACAGACGATGCCAGTTCGACAATTTTGCCGAGGTACATTACTCCGACGCGTGTCGAAATATGCTCAACGACGGCGAGTCCATGCGAGATAAAAAGATACGTCAAGCCGAATTGCGCTTGCAGGTCCTGCAACAAATTCACAACCTGCGCCTGCACCGAAACATCCAGCGCGGAGACAGGTTCGTCAGCCATAATAAAATCGGGATTCAACGCCAAAGCGCGAGCGATACCGATGCGCTGGCGTTGTCCGCCGCTGAACTGATGCGGATAACGATTCGCATAATCAGGATCAAGCTTGACGACTTTTAGTAATTCAGCAATACGATCCTGGCGTTCCTGTTTGTTGCCGATGCTGTGAACGATCAACGGTTCGCCGATGATGTCACCGACTTTCATGCGCGGATTAAGCGAAGAGTACGGGTCCTGGAAAACAATCTGCATCCGCCGCCGCAAAGATCGCATTTCACTTTTGCCGAGAGACAATAAATCCTGCCCATCAAATTTTATGTCACCGCTGGTTGGTTCAATCAGGCGCAATAAACATCGCCCCACTGTAGTTTTACCGCAACCGGATTCGCCGACGAGTCCAAGCGTTTCACCGCGTTCGATATTGAACGAAACGCCATCCACGGCGCGTACGGATTGTCCGCCTGAAGCGGGAAAATGTTTTTTGAGGTTTTCGATTTGAACAAGTGTTGATGAAGTCATTTTTTAAGTCGCTTACAAACCTCACTGACCGATGGCGAAAATTTTGGCAGTACGTCCGAAATAATATTTTCGCCTTTGGAATAAATCACACCAGCCGCATAAACAAGCGCGTCAATCTTCAAATTGCGAACTTCGACCTTTTCCAGATTTGTATCAATCAGCCACAACTCCCGCACGCCCAATGCTGCGCAGGTATCAGCTTTGGTATTACGATCATAAATCGCAGTACCCGGCGAAATGACTTCGATGACAATGTCTGCGTAATGCATGTGCTGGGGATCAATTCGCGCCAGGGACTCAGCAGACAAATAAAACAAATCCGGTTCAACGTAAGTATTTGGATTCGTCCATATCGCAGAGCGCGGAGTGAACACGACACCTGCGTCTCCAATATCTTCCAGATGCAAAATGAATAAACGCATTAATGTCGCTGATGAAAAGTTATGGTCAAAATTCGGGGGCGGGGTCATATACAAAACTCCGGCAATCAGCTCCAGCTTCGAGCCATCTTTTGGTTCGGGCAATTTCCAAAATTCTTCGAGAGAATACGTTTTGACTAGCGGAGAAGTCGTTAGTACCTGCATGCTTTACCACCTTTCGCAATCAACAATCATCCGTATCATACCTCAATAAATTTCATTCACGCGCACACAACGCGACAAATGATTATTTCCCACATCAACCAAAGGAATGTCTCCTGTTCTGCATTTTTCCTGCGCGTGTGTACAGCGCGGGGCAAAGCGACAACCTGCGGGCAATTCCAAAGGATTTGGCACGACGCCTTCGATGGTTTGCAAACGTGAACCGTGTTTCGTTTTGCCTAATTTTGGTACGGCTCGCAATAATCCTTCGGTGTACGGATGACGCGGACGTGCGAATAATTCACGGACGGCGGCTTCCTCAATAATTTTTCCTGCATACATCACGGCGACACGATCAGCGGTTTCGGCTACGACGCCGAGGTCGTGCGTGATGAGCAGTAAACCTAATTTTCTTTTCTCACGCAGTTCCGCCAGTTCCTCCAAAATTTGCGCCTGAATTGTCACGTCCAACGCCGTAGTCGGTTCGTCGGCAATCAGCAATTTCGGGTCACACGCCAGCGCCATCGCAATCATTACACGCTGCCGCATGCCGCCGGACATTTCGTGCGGATAATTTTTGGCGCGAGCTTCGGGCGCAGGGATCGCTACATCGCGCATGCCTTCGACGGCTTGACGCCAGGCTTCTTTTTTGGAGACGCCGCGATGCAATCTGATCGCTTCGGCAATTTGTTCGCCAACCGTATAGACAGGATTCAGCGAAGTCATCGGGTCCTGAAAAATCATGGCGATGTCGTTGCCGCGCATCTTCCGCATTTCGTTTTCACTGAGCTTGAGCAGGTCACGTCCTTCAAACAAAATTTCGCCGCCAGCGATGTGTCCGGGATGCGCGACGAGACGCATAATCGAAAGCGCCGTGACGGATTTGCCGCAGCCTGATTCACCGACTACGCAGAGAGTTTCGCCACTTTCGACCGTAAAAGAAACATCGTCCACAGAGCGCACTTCGCCGCGTGTCGTAGCGAAATAAGTTTTGAGATTTTTGACTGCGAGCAAAGGCATAAAAGATTTGAAATTTGAGATCGAAGATTTGAGATCACTGCGAGCGCGAATAATAAACGAAGCTGAGAAGAATGGCGATAGCGGTAATGATCGCGCTCAAGTACGCAAACCAGTCACCGTACTTTGTATACATCGTCAGGCCTTTTCTGGCTTCGGGGGCCCAGACTTTGCTGGCGGGAACAAACGTCGGCAACAACTCAGCAACTTTTCCCTCCGCCGTAATCAACGCTGAAATTCCGCTGTTCGTCACGCGCACAATGTCGCGGCTATTTTCGATGGCACGCATCCGGGCGTGATTCAAATGTTGCTGCGCTCCGGCTGAATTGCCAAACCACGCATCGTCAGAAACATTGATGAGCAACGATGCACCATTATTGACAAATTGTCGCACGATGTTTGGATACGCGGCTTCGTAACAAATAAACGTGCCCGGTTTGATGAAAGTTGTCGTGCGCTCAAGCGCTACTTCGCCATTTGTTTCCTGCTCGTTTTGGATCAGCGCAAGCTGGGTGCTGAGTTTGAGCGAATTGACTACGGCGGTGTTGCCGATATTGAAATCACCAATCATCGCGGGAACAAAATGGCCCAACACGGAACGAAATGGCACATATTCACCAAACGGAACAAGGCGCATTTTGTCGTAACGCTTCAGCACTTTTCCATTCGGCGTGACCGTTTGCACACTGTTGTAAACTTTCTCGCCTTCGCGCCCAATCGCACTGAAAATCAAATAAGCATTGGTTTCTTTGGCGATTGCATTGATTTTATTTCTGGTGGTTTCATCCTGTTCGTAATTCAGCACCATTGGCGATTCAGCCCAGACAATAATGTCAGCTTTTTTGTTTGCCTGACTGACAGCTTCGCGGGTGAGTTTGAGATTGGTTTCAAGTCCGCTTTCGTTGCGCTGCGTCAACTCGTCAGAATGCGTGAGAATATCAACGGGGAGATTTGGCTGTACACAGGCAATGGAAACTAATTTATTTACGCCATCCCTTGTAATTCCCAGTTTGAAATCATTGGAAAGCATTACCAGCCAGGCCATTAAGCCGAGTAATAAATAAGCGGCTACTACCCATTTTACGGTGGGCCGCTTAACCTCACGCGCCAAAATTAAAACCACGCTAACGGCACAAAGAATAAAGCTTAGCGAGGCAACTCCGCCAGTACTTGCCAACTGTGCGATGACAAAATAATTGACTTGTGAAATTCCGACCGTATTCCACGTCACGCCTGTCGTTATTGCTCGTAACCACTCCGTCGCCACCCAGGCAAACGGTGCTAAGCCCAAAGCTGGAATGCCAAAACTCTTTACTAATTGAGTTGTAATTAAGGCAAACAAGCCAGGAAAGAATCCTGTAATCGCGGTAAATAAAGCCGCGCATAAATAAGCCAGCACGATATTCATGCCGCCATACTGAATCATTGAATGCGTGATCCAGTTGCACGAGAAAAAGAAAAATACCCAACCAGTGAGCCAGCCCAAGCCAAACGCCTTCCGTAATGTCTGGCCTTCGCTGGTCAGGACGAGCAGCAATGGAACCAGTGCGATCCACGCCAGAAAGCTCAAATCAAATTTAGGAAATGACAAGACCAGCAAGCCGCCGGAAATTATTGCGGCGACAGCTTGCGAACCAGGGAAACGATGAAGAAAAGAAGCAGGCCTCATCGGTGGTTATTTGACTCCGGTGATTGTGAAAGTCGCTCTGTCTTTGGTCCAGCTTTGCGAAAGGCGGGAGAATCAGAAATAAAAAACATGGTTACGGCTAAACCAACGGCGCAAAGTAAGGCAACGGCAAAGTACAAATAGAAAGCGCGCTTATCCTGTGGGGTTAGATGATTCAAGGGCAGCATAATATTCAGTAGTTAACAGGGTGCATTGTAACAGTCTGAGAGAGTGAGAGAAAGAGCTTTTAATTCTGCCGATACACAAATCTGGCCCGTCCAAATCGTACTTCGCAGCCGTCTTCCAGCTGGGTTGCGCTGGTGATGCGCTGACCATTAATAAAAGTGCCGTTGCTGCTGCTAAGATCACTCACGAGGTGTCCGCCGTTGGCTGCTGAAATTTGCGCGTGGTTTTTGGAAACAGACGGGTTATCAATCACGAAATCATTGTTCAGTGTGCGTCCGATCAAAATTTCAGGGCGATTGAGAATACAGGCCAGGCTCTCGGTTCCGGCGGCAGAAACTAAAATCAAATGTGAGCGGTGATCCAGATTTTCGGCGGCGGTGAGTTTTAAATTTGCTCCGCAGCGTAAACAAAAATTTGCATCAGAGCGATTGATCGAGGCGCACACCGGACAAATGGGCGATTCCGGCGGCGACGGGATTGTGACTCCACATTTCAAACACGGCTCGCCCGCAAAACCTTTCGCACCGCAGCTTTCGCACGTGTTCCTGATTTGCAAAAGCATCGTCCCTTCCCGGTGGGGCGAGTGATCGCGGTGAATGCCAATTTGTTTTCGCACCCAGAAAAACAAAGCCAGCAGGGCCGCAATCACGACATAAAACAGGATGATGCTGACGCGCTCTGAGGCCAGCAGCAGGGCATTAAAAATTCCGTGCAACACTGATGCCAGCAACCAGCCACGGGCAATAATCAGGAACCGTGGACGCACCATGTTCGGCGCTGATTTGGCCTCGCTCAGGCTCAAGCCCCACAAGGACGAAAACAAAGCGTGACCGGGATTTGAAAGCGGCCCGCGCAATAAAACCAGCAAAGGATTATTTTGGGAAAGATAGATAACGTTTTCTATTGCGGCAAAACCCAGCGCAGCAGTGGTGCTATAAATTACGCCGTCCAGCGCCTCATCAAATTCGTGCCGCCGATAGGCGTAAACCGCGACAGCTAATAATTTGGCCAATTCTTCGATGGGGCCGACGACCAGAAAGAGGACTAAAAACCGCGACCAGATATTGTTGCCAAAAAGGTTCAGAAATAAAGACTGACCAAGTAAATTGAGCGGAACAGCAATCAGCGTGGCGGCACTGCCCAGCAGAAAGGTAGCGCCAATTAGCTTAAGTGGCAGGCGTTTGTAAATGCTCCGGCTATAAAAATACCAAAGCCATAACACACACGGCGCGAGCGAGAGTAAAGGAATGAGCAGGTATTTAGACAACATGGGGCGTTCGGCATTCAGTGGTCGGTGCTCGGTGGGCAGGAAAAATACTGAACCCGGAACACGAACTATTCTCTTTTGACGATAACCATTGTCAGGTCATCTACAGTTTTAGCTTTGCCGACGAATCTCGTCAATGCCTCGTCAATGCGGTCGCGGATTCCGGCAGCAGTGCGAGTACGATTTTTTTGAATTACTTCCAGCAACTGAGCTTCGCCGAATTCATCATCATTTTCATTGACGCTTTCCGTGACTCCATCAGAATAAATGACCAGAACATCGCCCGAATTAAGCTGCACGGTGGCCTCTTCATAAGTACCGAATGGCATAATGCCGACGGGAAATCCGCCGACATCCAGATTTTCAACCGCACCCGAAGCGCGCACCAGCATCGGCGGATTGTGTCCGGCATTGACGTAATTCAGTTGATGCGTTTGGGGGTCAAGTTCACTGTAAAGAAAAGTGATGTAACGATTGGCCGGCGTGTTGTCATAAATATACTGGTTGATTTGCGAAACGACCTCCGGGGCCGAAGCGCTGGTCGTGCAATGCGCTCTGACGGCAGCATGCAATGATGACATCAACAAAGCCGCCCCGGTTCCCTTGCCCGAAACATCCCCCAGAGCGACCGCATAACGTCCGGCTTTACGCTCGACAAAATCGTAATAATCGCCGCCGACTTCGTAACACGGGAAGCTGACGCCCATTAAATCATAACCGGCAATTTTAGGCGGATGCGCCGGGTGCAGGCGCAACTGAATTTCGCTGGCGACGGCTAATTCGTTGGCTAATCGTTTTTGTTCCACCTGCACTTCCAGCAGGCGCGAATTGTCAATTCGAATGGCCGCGACACCGGCAATTAACGTGAGTAATTGCAGTTGGGATTCATTGAAGCGATTGGTGCCGAACGAACTGTCAACATACAGCATGCCCAGAATGCGGCCTTCAATCGCCAGCGGCACCGCCATCACCGAGCGAATGCCGCTCAGCACAATCGATTGGTTTTGCTGAAAGCGTGGGTCCTGTTGCGCATCCGAGGTCAAAACCGACACGCCTTGTTTGAGGACTTGTTCAGAAATCGAATGGCTAATTTTCACATCAGCCTGCTCATTCGCCCCACCTGGTTTTCTGGTCTTCAATGCTTTGCACACCAATTCAATTTCTTTGGTGGCAGGATTTTTTTCAAACAACATCAGATAGCCGCGATCAGCGGGCAGCGATTCAAACACAGAATCCAGTACCTGGCGCAAAGTTTCACCGAGCGAAAGCGACGAAAGCAGCGCCACGCTGACGCGACTGATGACGGCCAGAATATCAGCCGAAGATTCGGCAATTTTCCGGGAGCTGGTGGTGGTGGTTTGCGATATATCAATGGCCGAAAGAACTCTGGAAACTTCAGTCGCCGGATGACCGGAATTGGCGGCAATCGTGGCTTCCGGTTGAATTTCATGGGACTGGTCAATGGCCGGAGCAATCAGCACTCCGGTTTCTCCGCGCAGGGGGCTCGTCTCTTCGCGCTCAATAAAAATGACCTCGGTTTCACCCACTCTGAAAACATCCCGATCACGCAAAATCACTGGCGTGGTAAGCCGTGTGCCACGAATAAAGGTGCCATTTGCGCTGCCCATATCCGTCAGCCAGAATCCATCCTCGCGCTGGCGGATTTCAGCGTGCAAACGTGAGGTGAAAGGATCATCTGTCCATAAATCATTTCGGGCAGACCGTCCGATGGTCGTCCGCAATCGTTGTAATTTGACCGTGGTATCAGCATTGGCAGAAGTAGATTTGACAAGGAGGCATGGCATAAAAATTCGATCTCAAGGTCTGTTATCAATGGTGTTCAGGTGTGGGTAAACCGACGCACCGGAGGCTGGACAAGCGGGGATTATTCGCTTTCTTTTTTATCTTTCTTAGCCTGTTTCTTAAGTTCTTCACGTTCTTTATTACGCGCCTTTTCGGCGGCATTACGGGCGACACTAACATAAACTCCGCCATCGCATTTTTCATAATACTTTCGCGCCTGAGCATATTTGCCCAGCCCACTATAGGCCTGCCCCAAAAGATAATTGACATCCGGGTCATCTGGCGCATGTTGTGAGGCCGAGTGTAATTCAGTCGCGGCCATCTGAAACATCCTGGCACCAAGGTATTTTGTCCCCTTCTCTTTGTGATCTCTGGCTAAGGCGCTGGCGCTGTCGGAATCTTCGGCATGAGAAACCAGCGGCGGCGGGCCATCTGGTGCGCCGGATGCCAGACGCGGCAGCGTGACAGCCAGACGTGGAGATTCAGTGTCAACATCCGGCAGCTTAACTCCGCCTTTGGGACGTTTTTTAATGACTACCAAATCGGCGCCAGTCACCGGATCAGTCGTGCGGTTAGCCGTTAAATTACTGATTCTCTGTTTGGCTTTAATGCCCTGATCCGTGTTGGGGAAATTGGTAATCAGATATTCAAGGTCGTCATACGCCTGTTTCCAAAAGCCACGATCATACTGCATATCCGCGCGCTGATAACGCGCCTCACTATTTTTCGGATCAAGCTCCAGGACACGATTGAATTTTGCCAGCGCATCGTCCATTCTTCCAACTGATTCGTAGGAAAGCGCCAAATTCAAATGAACGCCAGGATGGTTCGGGCTGATTTTTTCGGCTTCCTCTAATTTCGTAATCGCCGTAGTAAAATCGCCCGTTTCATAGCTTTGCCTGGCATCCGCGATTAACTGATTAAAAGTATTGAGTGGCGCACTAAAATTCAGGGTTGGAGTTGTGCCGGAAACACTCTGATTGCGATAGACCAGATAAGCGCTGCCCAGCAATAAAACCCCGGCAGCCACAGACAGCACACGAACCAGTCCGCCAAAGCGAGAGGAGGTTTGCGATTTGCTCAAGCCAGAGGCTTTTGCCAGTGCACTGGCGGCTTTGGTCAGGGGCGAATCTGATTGAGAAGCTGCCTGCTTATCCGGCACAGCAGCGCTGGTTTCTGCCAACGTGATCCCACACATTGAGCAATAAATCGCCGTCGCTGTCACCGATGCTCCACATTTCCCACACTTGAGCATACTTGTTACCTCGGATAGCAGGGGTAATTACTTTACCGCTGCCTGCTAACTTTTGACGATCAATGTTCCGGCCAGTTTGTCGTGCCAGCCGCGCTGTTTGGGATCTATGACCATCCACAAAAAGCCCAGCCCACCACACAATAAAGAGAGCGGATAACCGATGAGATGCCGCAGGGCGATGGTGCGGTATCCTAATGATAAACCATCAGCGCGCACGATTTTGATGCCAATTAGGCGCTGCCCAATGCTTTGTCCCTCTTGTACACACCGATACCCCCAGTTCCAAAACATAAAGCCAAGCGCGGCTAAATAACCGAGATTGACCAGGAGATTCGCTATCGTCGGAAATGCACCTTTGCAAATCATGCCCAATGAAATTGCCATACCCAGGATGAGTAACGTCAGAATATAATCCATCAGAAATGCATTGGCGCGTAATCCCAGGCTCGCGGGTAATGAAACCTTGACCGGGATTTTACTAACGAACGGACTTTCGCTGCGGGGCTGCGGAACGGTGAATGCTGTGTTCGAGGGAGTTTCCATGTTTGTTTGAGAAGGTAAATCTTAACGCTGCCTTCTTTTGCTTACTTTTGCTTAGTTAATCACAAATTTCAATGATGTGCTGCCGATCCTGACTTCATCTCCACTGCTCAGCACATGTTGGATTTGGGGTAGTAATTTTACCGTCCCATTGATGATCGTGCCATTAGCACTACCTAAATCTTCAATCAAAAACTGTTGGGCGCGCAAAATAATTTTTGCATGCCGCCGCGACACTCCGCCTGCCGGATCAAAACGCGAAAGATCAACGGATGGGCTAATCCCGTGCATCTGATCAGGACGCCCGATCAGATGCTCGCCTTCGACATCCAACGGGAATTGCGCCGCAATCTCGTTTGTTCCTAAAACTATCAAGCGGGCCGTAAGGGGATGACCACCAGCTAAATTCGCGCCACAAGCGGCACAGAATACATCACCAAGACTAATCTCCTGACCACAGACAACGCAAGTAAGCGGGACAGGTTTCTGAATTGGCGCAATTACTTTCGGGGTAGTTTTCGGTGCAATGAGCGGGACTTCGCTGGTCGGGTTATCAGCTTTCAATTCGTTCAGATGAGCTTCAAGTTCAAGCCCGAAAGCGTGCGCCGAAGGAAATCGCTGCGTGGCATCATGCTCAACGGCCCGACAGATAATTTGTTCCATTCTGGGCGTGATCACTGGATTGATTTCACGCGGTTTCGGATTTCTCGTGAAATCAAAAATCAGCAGGGGATTTTCCTGAGGGTCTTTGCCGGTCAACAAATGAAACATTGTGGCCCCCAGCGAATAAAGATCAGACCCGGTCACCACCTGACCTGAAAAAAGTTCTGGCGGCGCATAACCCATTGTGCCAACTGCTGTCACTCCTTTTTGTGTCGGAGCCACAAAACGCGCGATACCAAAATCCACCAGCATAATCCGTTTGGACCGCGAATCAAGCATCAGGTTGGCAGGTTTCATATCGCGGTAAATTAACGGCGGATTTTGCGAGTGAATGTAATCCAGCACTTCGCAAATCTGGAAGGCCCAGCGGCTCACCGTCATTTCGTCAATTTTACCGCCGGAGGATTGATGATAGGTCGCCAGATCACCACCATCAATAAATTTCATGACGAGGTAATATCGTCCCCGCGTCAGGTCAAAAAAGTAATCATAAATGGTCGGGATTGAGGGATGCTCCAGCCCCGCCAGCAATTCGGATTCGCGTTTGAAATCTTCAATCGCTTTGGTGCGCGCCTGAGGATTGGCGAACATTTCAATCATTTCCTTGATCGCCACAATTCGATTTGCCAGATTGCGATCTGTCGCCTTGTAAACCGCTCCCATTCCGCCCCCGCCCACGCGCTGCACAATTTTATAGCGGTCAGCTAAAAGGGTGCCGGCGGGAAGCTGAAATCCCATAGGAGCATTCTGGACGGCTCCGGCAGATGCCGCCGAGGCCGCTCGGGGTGAACGATTGACCAGTGGTGTCGAAACCAAAGGAACAGCTTCCTGACGTGCACCACATTCACCACAATATGGATCACCCGTGTTGGTTTGGCTTCCGCAGTTGGGACAAAAATGCATAATTGCTTCTTACGCGATTGCGAATTTAAGAAATATTTTACCGATGATTATTTCGTCTCCGTCCCTGAGCAAAAAAGGTTGACCGCTTTGTAAATGCTGTAACTTTTGCTGCCGCTTAACCACCGTGCCGTTAAGACTGCCCAGGTCTTCAATCCAAAATTGATTGTCCTGGCGAAAAATTCGGGCGTGCCGGCGTGACACTTTGGTTTCCAGGTCAGCCCGCTCCAAATCAATCTCCGGGAAATTACCACGCGTTGAATCCCAGCGTCCAAGCAGAGTTTCCGGGTTAGTCAGCAAATATTCTTTGCCCGGCGCCCCGGCAATGACTAAGGTAATTCGCGCACTTGAAACCTGGACTTCCCCGGATTCCTCAAACAGCCTGCCAATCGGAGAAAGAGGGCGCACCGGAATGGGCCGCAAATCTTCGCGCAAAAAAGCGGGCGGCGGTGGGGGGACAAAAGAATGCTCACTGACATTACTCAGCCGTGCGCCACATTCATCGCAAAATTCCGCCCCGTTCAAATTGTGGTTGCCGCATTGTTGGCATCGAATCATATTCGCTTCCCGCCTCGCCCTGGAATTCTCGCCTTACTCTTCACCGCAGCGAAATATTACAATGGATTTTAAACTGACGCTATGTTGACAAAGGCTAAATGGAGGTTGCTGAGCATAGATCAGGAGGGAGTTGGGCAAAGCCCCGCTGTGATAAGGACTTTAATTGCTTTCGCGGTAATCGTTCTGTTACCATCGCTGCGGCTTGCGGGAAACTTATCTGTTTACTAAATCGCGCCTGTTATGACCCCACGATTCACCATTGCCATCGTTATCCTGCTCCTGTGCGGAGTCTTTGCAGTTTTAGCCGGAAGCGGTTTAAGCGCTAAGCAGGCGCGTGATTTGCTCAGGAAACTTGGCGGCGCAGAATTAACACCGGAACAAGTTCGGATCAAAACCGTGAGTAATGGCTTCGGCAGTGCAAATGCCATCGTCGAAGCACAAATTGAAACGGCCATTCGCTTCAAACAGGAAAAAGGGGTGTGGCAGGTGGGCGAAATCAGGCTTGGCGATAAGCATTGGGAGTCAGTTGAATTAGTAACAGAAGCGATTCGCCGCGAAAAAATTCGCCGCACAGAATTAAGCCTGCAAAAAGTTGCCGCCGCGCTAGAAGCCTTCAAAAATGAAAAGGGCGGCTATGTGCTGGCAGATAATTTTGATCAATTACTGGATCAGTTGGCACCTCGTTATTTGCCCTCGCTGCTCCGCTTTGACCTGTGGGAACAACCGCTCAGTTATCGCGGCTCTACCAATGAATATCGCCTCAGTTCTGCGGGGCCTGATTTAAAATTGGGAACCGACGACGATCTGATTTTGGAAAAGCGATGATTTACATTTCCAGCCCGCATCAAAAAGCGCTTAGCGCCCGGTATCGCCTGACAGCATTAATTGTCGGAGCGTTAGGGATCAGCACGATTTTGTATATTTTAATCGGCTATTTTTTCGCTCCCGCAATGCCGCAGGGAGAATATCGCTGGCTCTCAAACAACTCCCTGGTGATCGTAGTTTCGCTGATTGTGCTGACGGCGGTTTTTCTGCGCCGCTATTTACTTTCACCGGCAAAATTACAAACAGCGACGCAACGCGGGATTGGAGCTTTGCTAAGTAATTTACATCTTTCTTCGATCAGTGGTGCGGTCTTTGGAGATTTAATTGGCATCCTGGGAGTCGTCGCCAGTTTGATGACCGGAACCAGAGAATATAGCTGGCGGCTGGGAATTGCATCAGTGTTAATAATTGCTTACAGCTTTCCGCGCCGCAACGAATGGGAACGTGCGGTCGCCAGGCTTGAGCAAAACAACGAAGCGGCAGTCTTACCGAAAGATGCCGTGCGGTTAGGTTTAATGGACTCGGAATAATTTCAGGGGTCAAATGCGGGAGATTTCATGCAGTTAAATTGGAAAACTATCATAAAAAATATTGGCCTCGCTGTGCTGTTCTTCATGGCAACAGCACAGGCCGGCGCTGCGAGTTTACCCCAGGATCAGAAAACTGGTGCGCAACCTCAACCCTCACCTCCGCCGCAAACCCCCGCTGCCAAAGAAAATCGCAAACGGGCCTATCTGCGCTACATCGAAGCCCAGCGGATGAAATCTTTACGCACGACCGATGTGAATGAACTCGTTAAGGTCTATAAAGAAATTATTCAGCTTGATCCGACGGCGGCTGATCCACACGCGGAATTGGGAGAGCTTTATTTCTTTAGTGTCCGCGATTTGGAGAAGGCAGAAAAAGAAGCGTTAGAGGCAATTCGGCTTGACCCGAATTGTTTGAGCGGACAAAAACTGGTGGCGCGTCTTTATACCGTTAGTGTGCGTTTTGATAAGCAGCCCAAACCAGTGCAAATTGACCGCGCAATTAAAGCCTACGAGGAAGTGGTACGCCTCGATCCAGGGAGCGCTGAAGCCTGGGCGTTTCAGGCAGATTTGTGGCAAATGAAAGGCGATCAGGCTCGCCAGCTAAAAGCGCTCGAAAAACTTTCGACCATCGCGTCGCCTTCCCCGATGGAAGCTTTTTTCTATCGCCAGGTCATGAATACCGAATTGTCGCCGGATCAAACTTATTTCCAGCTTTCACAACTTTACCTCAGTCAGGGCAAACCCCAATTGGCAATAGAGTCCGCGCGAAAAGCCTTTGAGATTGACCCGGAGTCAACCGTTAATGCACGCAATTTGATGAATATGCTGCGACTTTCCAGCAGCGGCGAAGAAGAGTTGAATGCCTACACCCGCCTGCTCAAAAAAATCAATAGCCCGCTTTTACAAATTGGTTATGGCGCGGCGCTGGTGCGCGTTGGACGTTATCCCGAAGCCATCACGAAATTGCGCGAGTATCTGAAAAGCGATCCCAACAATGCCAGCGTAATTGAATTGCTGGCCTCTGCTCACAGACGTTCCGGGAAACGGGCTGAAGCGGCTGAAATCCTGAAACAGGCAATTCCTACTGTTGAGTTGAGCGCACGGCAAAAACTCAGCCTTGAACTGGGCGAAACTTACGAAGAGTTAGGGCGACCAACTGATGCTATCGCATATTACGAAGGCGTTTTTAATGACCTGGCCAACAAACCAAAACTGGATCAGCCCGGTACCGAAACTTTTATCGGTTTAGTCGCACGCTTGACTCGCACCTACAATCGGCAGGGAGATAAGAAAAAAGCCCAATCAGTGATGGAACGAGCCAGGCAGGTGCTGGGTGAATCCAGCCTCGCCGTTGATTCGCTGACCATTGATAATTTGCGCGAAGAAGGCAAGCCTCGTGAAGCACTTGAGGCCGTCCGAGCCGCTCAAATTCGTAATCCAAATAACCGCGCTTTAAATTTGACTGAGGCTTTGATTTTGAGCGATTTGCATAATTACAGTGAAAGCCTGGAATTGTTGCGCGGGATGCTGAAAGGAAATGCGGTTGGCGATACCGGAGTGTTAACGATCATCAGCAGTATTCAAACGCAGGGCGGACAACTTAAAGAAGCTGAAACCACGATCACCAAAGCTTTGGAAATTGATCCGAATGATACCGATTTGTTAATTCAACTGGGTTCGATTCAGGACAAGACGGGACAAAAGAGCGAAGCGGAAAAAACTTTCCGCACCGTGCTGCAACGTGAACCGGATAATGCCACGGCGCTCAATAATCTTGGCTATTTTTTAGCCGAACGCAATGCGCGTTATCAGGAAGCTTTGCCCCTGATTGAAAAAGCCGTCAGCATCGAACCGTTAAATGGCAGCTTTCTTGATAGTCTGGGCTGGGTGCAATACAAACTTGGACGCTTGCAGGAGGCGCGTGGTCAGCTTGAAAAAGCGGCCTCGTATACACGCCGGAACGCGACGGTTTATGAACATCTTGGTGACGTATTGCGCGATCTGGGAAGGCTTCAGGAAGCAAAGCGCAACTGGGAATCAGCCCTGGAATATTCTGTCGAAGCGGGCGTCATTGCGCGGCTCAAAAGCAAACTCAAAACCACGCAGTAAACAAAAACAGCAGCCTTGTCTCTGGCTGCTGTCTGATAAAAGATCAAGCGGAATTTTGTTCAGGTTAAGATTGTAATTCTTTCCCCGGTTTGAAGCGAATCGTTTTGCCTTCGGGAATGGCGACCTCCGTACCCGTACGCGGATTGCGTCCAATCCCACGTTTGCGGGGTTTGACGACAAACACTCCAAAGCCGCGTAATTCAATCCGCTCGCCCTTTTTGATCGCTTCCTTCATTGTTTCAAAGAGCGCTTCGACCGCGATTTCTGCCTTCATTTTCGGCACGCCTGTACGCTCTGCTACGTTATTGATGATGTCCAGCTTAATCACAAATCCTCCGTAAAACCTTCCGGGTGTTGCTCCCTAATGCCGTCAGCAAATAGTTTGGTTTAGGTTGGAAACTCTGCGCTATTAAAGAGTTATAAAAGCGAAGCGAATTATAGGGAGACGGTTCAGGGGTGTCAAGCAATGGTTCGTCTGTGCCTCCGAATCCTTGTCTTTCGGCGTGATTATTCGCTAGACTGCGTGATTAAATTATTTGGCAATTTGTTGGCAGTACACAAACTTGCCATGCAGCCTATATTAATTCCCTTTTTCAGGAGCTTCATGAGTGTCAAATCAGATAAATGGATTTTGCAAAAGTGCCGTGAGCAACAACTCATCGCCCCGTTTGAAGAAAAATTAATTCGTACCGTCGAGGGACGCCGCATTATTTCGGCAGGGCTTTCCAGCTATGGCTATGATTTGCGCCTGGCCCCGGA
>JANMKB010000517.1:0-2355 GCA_031371805.1 Blastocatellia bacterium
GCCCCACTCGACAGGCGGCATCCACGCGCTGAGCGGCGCAGCTTCGGGTGAATTCTTTGTGCTTGATTCGACCCATCCGCCCAAACCTTTGGCTTTTTCTTTGTAAGGCGGATTGCCAATCACAACGGTGATGGGTTCCGATTTCTTGATCTTGTTCGCCTCTTTGCGCGATTGCGCGATGGCTCCCAAAATGCCGGGAATCCAATCTTCTTCAGCGTAAGGATTGCTGAGTGTGTCCGTGACAAACATTCGCGGTGACGGCGGCACCATACCCGTCAGGTCAGTCAGTTCGGCAAGGATGCGTAATTGCGCGACAGCGAACGGCCCCAATTGCATTTCAAAACCTACGAGCCGTTGTACCGCCGCTTTGATCGCCGCAGGCACTGAGCCGGAGCCTTCATCGGCTTCGATTGTCTCTGCAATTCGCCGCAAGACGCCAAGCAAAAACGTGCCTGTTCCCACTGCCGGATCAGCTAACGTTACGGCAGGCGAAGCCAAACCCGCGTGTTGTGCGAAGCGAGAGCGCAGCGTTTCATCTACCAGCCGCACCATCGCCTTAACGACTTCGGGCGGCGTGTAATAAGACCCCGTTTTCTTGCGCAAGGCATTGTCATAAACCGCCAGAAAATCCTCGTAAAAATAGAGCCACGCATCGGCCTTGCCTTTGCTGATCGTCGCCCAATCCACGGCGTCCAAGACGCGCGTCAATGTGCCGAGCGAGGTTTTCAGCGTTGCCTGATTTTCAGCATCATCCGTCAGCAAGCGTAACGCCGCGCCGATCAGCGAATGGGTTTGCGTGAGTTGTTTGGCGACTTGATCGAGTCCCGCGCTGAGTTGAATATTCCTGGCGCGCGCCATCAACAAACCAAACGTCACGGCTTGCGCATAACCATCGGCAAACTGCTCCGGCGTCGCTTCAGGAAAAAGCAGTTTGCGCCAATCTACTGCCAACGCGGTCAGTGCCGGACTGCCGAGCGTTAGTTGTTCTGTCACTTCATCGCGCAAGAGGCGGCACAACCGCGCACTGATTTCTGCGAGTTGTTTGGCGCTGCTGGGCGGGATGGGTTGCCACTGAAAGAAATTCTCGAACAATGCTTGCAAGCTGGCTGGGGCTTCAAGCGCAGTGCCAGAGGTTTCGATGTCACCGACAAGCTTGACTACTAAACCTTCCAATTGACCGTTGCGCCACAAACTGAACTCGTTGCCATCGGTGTAAATCAGGTTCGGCAGAGATTGCAATTTCTCCCACTGCTGTTTGTCGTGCTTGTCTTTAAATTTGCGCGGATCAGCGCCTTTGCCGGGCGCTTTGACTTCGATAAAGCCAATCAGAATTTGCCGCACCGTCACCGCATAATCCGGGCGCGTTTTCAGTTCGCTCAAAGACGTTTCGCCTACCGCCGTGATCTCTTTACTGAGGAAGCCGCAGATTTCAGCGAAATCCACGATTAACTTTTCGAGCGGCGCACGCAATTGATCTTCTGGCTGACCTTTGGTGGCGAGGTTCGTCAGTTTTGCTTTGGCATTAGCCCCAAATGATGCAACCGCCGAACGAAATTTTGAATTCATATAAATTTATATTGGTATTAAGTTTTGCGAATCCTGAGCACACAGTTCTTTCTATACAATGCCAACAATTATTTGCGCGGTCCATACACAGGCAACAGTTTGCCAATTTCCAGGGCACCTAAATCCGGTGCCTTACCACTAAAATCATCGTTCAGGTTTGGCAGCTTGCAACCCGCATCAACCGCTTTTCCATTCGGCTTCAAACTGAAATCCATATCGCCGATTTCATAGACTTTGTGCGGCTGCGTCGGATCAGGTGGGCGCACGTTTTTGAAGATGTCGTAATCGAGCAACACGCCGTGCGCTTCCTGTCCCGTCGCGCGTTGAAATTCAGCCAGCGTGCGAAAGTTTTGCGAGTCTGCCGTCGTCAATGCGTAATCACGCAGCAGGCCGACCGGCGCTTTCCAGACGATTTGCGGTTTGTTATTCGGGTTCAAACGATAGCCGTTGTAATCGAATGAGGTATACGTCGTGTACGTCAGGCTGCCCAGTACGGGCTTGTCAGGATGATTCGTACCCATCATCAGATTGTTGCGATAGTGCGAGTTGGAATAGCCGCGCGCGTTGCTGTTCTCGGCGATGAACGTGTTGTGATAAATCAGCACGCCGGACGGATTCGCGCCGCCGGTTTTGATCGCGCCGCCCATCGGCACAGAGTAAGCAATGTTGCGATAGAAATACGCCGGGCCACCGAACACAGGTTGCCCGCTGTATCCGTGCTGCGCCGCGTTGAAGCCGCGATTGCGCATCACGCGAATGTTATGTACGCCACCGTCCGTCTCGATAAAG
>JANMKB010000562.1:0-9799 GCA_031371805.1 Blastocatellia bacterium
CAACCAAATCATTGAAGTCCGCAACTTAATCAACCAGCTTGCCGGCGAACACACGATCATTCTTTCGACGCACATTTTGAAAGAAGTCGAAGAAACCTGCCAGCGCGTAGTCATCATCAACAAAGGGCAAATTGTTGCCGAAGACACGCCGCAAAATCTTTCAAAACAACGCGCCGGCAGCGAGCGAACGCATTTGTTGATCAAAGGTGAAGCTGAGGCAGTGAAAACAATGCTCACCGCAATTGAAGGCGTGAGCAATGTCGAGGCGAGCGAAAAAGAAGGACTCCTGGATGTGATGGTTGAAAATCCGGCAGGGACAGATTTGCGCAGCCAGATTGCGGCGCGAGTAATTTCCGGCGGCTTTGAACTTTACGAATTGCGCTCTGAAAGCCTGAGCCTGGAAGATGTCTTCCGACAATTGACGACCTGAGCGCAGGTTTAAAATCCCCTATATCAAAGTTATGAAAAATATTTTGGCAATTTATCGCCGCGAACTCAGCAGCAATTTCGTTTCACCCATTGCTTATGTGGTGATCGGTGTGTTTCTGGTGATCGTAGGACTGGATTTTTATTATGGCATTTTTAATCAGCTCATCACCAAAGTAATGCAATATAAAATGCAGGCCCAGCAAAGCGGACAGGGCGGCGATATTGATATGCCGTTTCTGCTCATTCAGCAATTGATGGGATTTGCGGCTACCATTTCCTTGTTTATGGTTCCAATGCTAACGATGGGCAGTTATGCCGAAGAGCGCAAACGCGGCACGATGGAAATGTTAATGACTTCGCCCATCACCGAATTGCAAATCGTGCTGGGGAAATTTCTCTCCGGGCTGACGTTGTATGGCTTACTGGTGCTGCCGACGCTGGCGTACCATTTGTACATCGCCAAATTCAGCGATCCTTCTTTTCCGTGGCGCATTATGTGGTCGGCGTATCTGGGGATCATGCTGCTGGGTGCAGTTTTGATTGCGCTGGGATTATTCATTTCATCCCTGACTGAAAATCAAATCATTGCAGGCGTAGTTACTTTTGCTGTCTCGCTGCTCTTGTGGCTCGTGAATATGTTTGCAGCGGATACATCAACCACGATGGGAAAAGCGCTCGAATATATGTCCGTAATTCGGCATTACGAAGATTTTACGCGTGGGATAATTGATACGACCAGTTTGGTTTTTTATGTCTCACTGACGCTGCTCGGACTTTTCTTAACCTGGCAATCATTGAATTCAATGCGCTGGAGAAGAGCGTAACTTAACTTTTTGATTATGGAACTTTCTCGCAAAGAATTACTCAAATATCTCGGAACTCTCGGACTGGCGCTGCTGGTCAGCACATATCTCTGGTATTCAGAGACCGAAGTGATGGGCAAGTGGAAAGCCTCATTACTGATTGCCGGAGGTGTGTTACTACTGATTTCACTCATCGGCAATTTCGGCGCAATTTGGGAATCGTCGCAAAAACGCTCCTCAAAACTCGGCGCCAATTCCGCCGCGACGATCATCGCCGCGCTGGCAATTTTCGCGTTCGTGAATTTCCTCGGCTATCGTCATCACAAAAAATTCGACTTAACCTCTGAGAAACTTTTTACGCTGTCTGATCAAACCAAAAAAGTGCTGGGTGGCTTACAGAAAGATGTGAAAATTTTGAACTTCAACAAAACAGAAGAAGGTGTGGCAACCGTTGTCGAACAATACCGCGACCTGAATAAGCACATCACGTATGAACGAATTGATTTGCAGGCCCGCCCTGAACTGGCTTCACAATTCAAAGGCATCACCGGACGCGGCGAAACCGTTGTGATGGCAGGCAAACGCATGGAAAAGGTCGCCAGTCTGGACGAACAGAGCCTGACCAGCGCAATCATGAAAATTACTCGCGAGCAGGCCAAAACTGTTTGCTTTATCGAAGGTCATGGCGAAAAAGAATTAGGCGGTGGCGGCCCCGAAGGTTATCAACAGGTTGACACAAAACTAAAAGCCGATAATTACGCCACGAAATCCATCAATCTCGTTTCAACGAATCAAATTCCGGCAGATTGTTCGGTGTTGGTTTTAGCCGGCCCCAAAAAAGCTTTGTTGCCACCGGAAGCCGAGATGGTAAAAAAATATTTGAATGACGGCGGCAAATTGATGGTGGAGCTTGACCCGGAGGTTGAGCCGGAACTCAGCGATTTAGTCAAAGACTGGCATATCGAAGTCCACAACGATACGGCGGTTGATACCAGCGGAGTTGGGCGTTTATTCGGCACAGGCCCGGCGGTTCCGCTGGTAACGCAATATGGTCAGCATCCGATTACCAAAGATTTTGGCCGCAACTCCATGACGTTTTATCCGCTGGCTCGTTCTTTAAAAGCTGAATCCAAAGACGGTATCACCGTAACTGATTTACTAAAAACCTCAGAAGCCTGTTTTGGCGAAACTGAACTAAAAGGCAACGAAGCAAAATTTGATGAAGGCAAAGATACTAAAGGCCCCTTAACCCTGGGAGTTGCCGCGACGAAAAAAGTCGGCGAAAAAGAGGCGCGGCTGGTGGTCATTGGCGATTCCGATTTTGCCTCCAATGCCTATCAACGCAGTGCGGCAAATGGCGATTTATTTGTAAACACAATTAACTGGCTGGCAGAGGAAGAAGACCTGATTTCGATTCGCCCGAAGAGTCAGACCAATCGTGATGTTCAGCTTTCAGCCACCGCGCAAAACATCCTGTTCTGGCTGATTTTCTTTATGCCTGTGGCAGTGATCGGCTTAGGCATTTCGATTTGGTGGAAGAGAAGATAGGAAGCAGCGTTTAGCGGCGAGAAAACCGACCACCGATAACCGACCACCGTTATTATGAAACGAAGTACTCTGATTGTTTTGCTCGCAGCGATTGCCCTCGGCGCATTTGTTTATTTTTACGAAATGAAAGCGGGGAAAGGGCGCGACGAAGAGCAAGCCATAAAACCCGCCTTCACTTTTAAAAGTGAAGATGTCACGTCCATCAATCTCACGCATAAAGGCCAGACGGTCACACTCGAAAAAAATGAGCAGGGTTGGGCCATCACGCAACCTGTCAAGGCTGATGCCGATCAAGCTACCATTGATACGCTGGTTAGCAGCGTGACCAGCGCCACCATTGAGAGAAGTCTGATCATGACCGAGAGTTTGCAACGTGGCTCAGGTTTGGCGCAACCCGATGTCACAATTGAAATCAAACTTAAAAATGGCGAGCAGCATAAAGTAGCTTTAGGCAAAAAAGACCCGACCGACGCCAGCGTTTATGCGACGGTAGATCAGGATAAAAACGTCTTATTGCTCCCGGCGACAATCCTGACAAACGCCAGCAAAACCTTAGCTGATTTACGCTCAAAAGACATCGTCAAACTCTCACCCGATGATTTGACCAGCTTCAAAATTAAGAACCAGAACCTGACTTTTGCGGCAGAGAAAAATACTGAAGCAAAATGGATGGTCAAAGAACCCGCCGATAAAAAAGGCAAAGACGCCAACACGACCAAAATTTTCAGTGCCTTCAGCACGCAGGCGACAGAAATTATTGACAGCCCCGATGAGAAAATAAAAGCGCTGCTGGCGCAACCTGTCGTCGAAGCTGAATTCAGTACCAAAGACAATAAAGCCATTAAGCTTTACATCTCGAAAGTTGAAGGCGAAAATGTTTATGTCAGAGTTGATGGCAAAAATGAAATTTATAAAACTGGTAAATCATTGCTGGATTCATTAAATTTCAAATTAGCAGATGTCAGCACTGAACCAACGCCTGCACCTAAAGCTGAAACGACTGAAGGAAAAGAAAAAGCAAATGACAAAAATTGATTCAGGTGAAAATAATTTTTGTCATTAAATTACAAAGGAATTACTGATGTCCCGTTCCCTTATCTTTGCTATTACCTGCTTGCTTGTTTTTTCAGCCCCGACGTTGGCCCTCCAAAAAAAACGGTCCATTGCACGCAAACCAAAAAGCGCACCACCAGTTGTCCAGCCTAAAGTTGACGCTCGGATTGAAGCGACGCAAACCACCGACACGCTGAAGGCGCTGACCAAATTTATTTACCTATACGGGAAAATTGCAAATGGCCTGGAGGTTGCTGAAGATCAATCAAAGCGCACTCGCCCATCAGCCAGCGTGATGGAGAAAAATGCTGAAAATAAAAATGGTGTATTGAAAGGAATAAATGGTTTGAAGGAGCAGGTTGATAAATTAGGCCAAACGCTCCAGGCCAATCCAAAGCTACAGGTACAATATGTCAATCTGGCGGGCGTGACGCAAAAAATCGTTGAAGCCATGCAACTGGTCGGGAGCAGTCATTTTGACGATGCCGGTCGCAGTTTAGTCGTCGCGGCTGAAAGACTAGCGGATGTTTTGATGCAAATCAGATGACTATTTCAAATCCCAAAAACTGTCCTTGAAACAGTCATACTTTTGGTGCGTAATAACCCTGACGAGCGCGTACCCGCAATTCGGGACGAGTCGGCACATTGACAGCAATCTTTCTAAATCCACCATCCGCTTTTTCATCGGTCGAATAATATCCCAACAAATATTGCGCTTGTAACTCAGTGGCTATCTGGCGAAAGACGGCATCCAAATCCTCAAATTTTTCCGGCAGGAAAGACGCGCCGCCCGTTTGTTTCGCCAGTGAAACCATCGCGTTATTGCCTTTCAGACTGACTTTATTAAGCCAGATCGAAGGGCCACTGGGATTGATCGAATAAAACAGACAATCGTTGCGTTGCAGCTCCCGCGCCACATCGCTCAGCCGAAAATGCTCGCTGTGATTATCTTCACCATCCGAAATTACGACGATGACATGTCTGGTGCCAGGCTCAGCACTCTTGCCAATATATTTTGCCGCATCACCAACGGTGTCGAAGAAAGCTGTTCCCTCTTTGGTCGGGATAATTCCCATCAGCCCTTTTAACGCCTGCTCAATGCTGGTCGTTCGCCCCTGCGTCATTTTTGCATCCATCCCGATGATAAATACCGACGCAGCATCTTTGGGTTTGAGCACTTGTTTCAGGAACCGGGCGGCGGCTTCCTGCTGAAATTTGAAGCGCTCAAAAACACTGCCGGAAACATCAAATAACAGCGACAACTCAACCGGCGTTTGTCCTGGATCACCGAGCGCCACCAATTGTTGTAATTGTCCTTCTTCTTCCAGGCGGAAATCTTCTGGTCGCAAGCCGCGAATTGGCTCGCCTTTAACATCGGTGACAGAAACCGGAACGGCGACGAGCTTGGATTCTATTTTCAAAATAGGCCCGGCGTCTTCTTCTTTAGGTTCTTTAATGACAGCTTTATTTTTAGGGTCCTGACTTTGCGTTGGTACAGCAGATTTATTTTCTGTGGTTGGTGGCACTTTTTGCGCTGGCGTTGGAGATTTTTCACTGACGCTTCGGTCGCGTTTGGCCTGCGCCAGAACGTATCCTAAAGGAGCCATTGTCAGCACGACAATCAATAAATTGAGTAATGTTTTGCGCCAATAAATATTACGTGACAATGCCATGCCTTTTTCATCACCTCAGAAGCTGAAAATAAGGACAAAAATGACGAGTGTATGTGATAAGCGCTTTGCCGGCTGCTCATCACTTAGCACTCGTCACTTGCTAAATAATCCTGTACTTAAGGACTCCAACCTAATTTGATGCCGCAACAGGTCGGGTCGTTTCAATGGCAGACGAAGCCGAGTTCGGTTTCGTGACGTTAACCGGAGCGCCGTAGCCCTTGCTAACTAAAATCTTCACTTCGACGCGACGATTTTGTTCACGACCTTCACGAGTTGTGTTGTCCGCCACTGGCTGCGCCACACCATAACCAAATGGCGTCATAATGCGTCGCAGTGGAATGTTGTGCGTTTCCGCTAAATAACGAATTACCGCATCAGCGCGATTCTGGCTCAGGCGACGATTCACGTCCAAATTGCCTTCGGCAGAAGCGTGTCCAGCAACTTCAATGACAAATCCTTTTTCAGTTTTGGCTTGTGCCGCAATGGCATCAAGAATTGTTTTTGAGTCCGGCGAAAGCACATAGCTGCCAGCTTTGAAGTTTACCGAAACGGCTTTCCGCGCTTCGTAATCATCAAGCATTGAAATGCGTTCGTTGGTAGCATTAACACCAGCAATCGCCACATCAGCGCTTTCCTGAGCAGCCTTCGCGCCACCGCGTGCCGCATTGGAAATGGCTTGTAACTCTTCGATCTGACCGGAAACACGCTGCGCATTGGCTTCCGCCTGCGTCAGGCGGTTTTCAGTTCCGTCAACACGGCCTTCAACCGGAGTGACCCGCGCATCGGTTGTGCGCGCTATCGCCAATTCATCCTGCGTCATGCGAACGGATTTGGCGACTAATGAACCGGAGCCATCTCCCATTCCTTCGACTTCGACATTCAAACCGCGCAGTAACGAAGTAACGCCATATTTTTGCGCCCCACGAAAGATATTGCTTTTACGTTCTCTGACTTCCGTTGAATTTGTCAGCGAAACGCTCCAGTCATTACCATTGAGATCGCGCATCACAAATCCATCTGGATCACGCTTAATGATTGTGCCTTTGATTTTCTGTTTTTGGCCAGAGGTAGCCCGAGCGACCTTACGTCCCTCATCTTTGGCACTGGAAGAGGCCTGACCAATTTTCGTACCATTATCTTGTGCAACGACCGACCCGGTTAAGGCCAGTCCAAGGGCGATTGCTAATATCATATTTTTAGTTTGATTCCTTCTCATTTTATTTCCTCCCTAAATCAAGTCATAAATTTGTTGACCTGCCAGAATTGAAGCAAACCCCATACCACAACTTTCATTGGTGGTAAAAACCCTGTGCTGCCATCAATTTAACCAGTATTTTAGTGAATATGAATATTATGACCCTCGAAATCCAAATTAGCAAACTCCTGATGTGTGCAACTATTACACAGTTGCACGAAATAAATTCCAACCTGGAGCAGGTTAAGCCGGTTATCCACGATGAACCTATTTAAAGCTTAAGCTAGTTGTTTGTTCGCTCACTCTGGAGCGTAATTCCTGAATAGTGTTAATCAAGATCACAGGATCAACCGGTTTGGACAGATGCTGGTCAAATCCGCTGGCAAAGGCTTTTTGGCGATCTGTATCCATTGCATAACCAGTCAGAGCAATCACCGGCGTATGTTCAAATCCAATTGTTTTCCGCAATTGCCGGATAAATCCATAACCGTCTTCATCTGGCAGACCAATATCCGAAATAATAATATCAGGTTCAAAGGTACAAACCTTTTGCATTGCTTCGGCAACAGACTCCGCCAGACTCACCAGACAGCCATTTGCTTCTAAAATAACGCCTAACAACTCTCTGGTATCGAACGAATCTTCCAAAATCAAAGCTTTGACGCCTGTCAGGCTCACGGATTGAGATTTCGTGAGGCTTTTTAAGAGGCGGTGGTGGCCCGCAATATAGATCGGTAATTTTATCGAAAAACAGGCGCCACTCCCCTGCCCTGAGCTTTGGGCGTCAATCACGCCGCCATGCATTTCGACCAGTGATCTGGCAATTGCCAACCCAATCCCCAACCCGCCATGTCGCCGCGTAATACTTGAATCGGCCTGTTTGAATGGCTCAAATAGCTGGGGCAAAACTGCCGGATCAATGCCAATGCCTGAATCGCTAACTGACAACTCACAATTATTTCCGCTCCGTCGTGAGCGAACTTCGATCTGTCCTCCCACCGGAGTAAATTTCACCGCGTTTGAGAGCAGGTTCCAAATGATTTGCTCGAGGCGGGTCGCATCACCATAAACCATCAGCGGGTCAGCATTGAGTCCTATTTTCAGCCTGAGATTCTGCGCTGAGACGCGAGAATGCACGGTTTCAAGTGCGCGACTAACGATTTCGTTGAGGTCAACCGCTGCCCGCGAAAGTTTGATCTTGCCCATCGTGATCCGTGACAGATCAAGCAAATCATCCACCAGTTGTGATTGCAAGCGCGCATTTCGCTCAATCGCCTGTAACCCCTGTGAGGTCACCGCAACATCGGCCTTTGGATCCTGAATGATTTTTGCCCAGCCCAGAATCGGCGTTAGTGGCGTTCTTAATTCATGGGACAGCGTGGCCAGAAATGTATCTTTAGCGAGATTCGAGTTCTCTAATTCGGTCAGCGCATCTTCCAGCTTTCTTTCCGCCCGAATTCGCTCTGTCACTTCTGCGCCCAGCAACAAAACACTTTCCGTGACACCTAATTCATCCTTGACCGGCCAAATTGTCCAATCCCAATAACTTATCTTTCCGCTAAAGTGCGCCTGACTTGCCTGCGCTGACAGCTTAACCGGCATCCCGTTCTGAATCATTGCCAGAGCGTCCTCGCGTTCCTCATCGGAATTTGTCAGGATGCAGTGCTCGTTAAAATTTTCGTCGATCAAATCCAATGATTCATTGCCATACTTATTCCTTAACAAGTTCAGATACATCGGATTCACCATCGTGTAATACATTTCCGGGGTAAGTTGCGCAATTGCTACCGGAGCATTTTCTGCCAGCAAACTGGTCATGCGGTGCAACGCACGCTGGCTCAGATCAAGCGCAGTGAAAGCATTTTCCATTTCGACCAGTTCGGCATCGCGGCGCCCCCGCTTACGCTGCTCTTCCCCCAAGATCCGACTTTGCCGTAACGCAAAATAAATAATCGAAAGCAGGAGGATCACGATGATGATCACAAAGAAATTGACCGGCGATAATTCACCAATCGGACGAGTCCCGTCTTTCGGGAAAATTTCTAATTCCTGAATAGTGGTATGAGGCAGGACCAGCACAATATAAGCCACTACAGCAGACATATTTGCTGCTCCGATGATCATAATTGTGCGGCGCCGACGAGAATTGAACGTCAGAAAGGTTGGGATCAGAACCAGAAATGAAAGCCGCCAGTCCTGCGACAGGAACAGCAACATCCAGATCAGCCCTGACATTACCAGCGTTGCAATCAATAATTTTATTTCGTGCGTATCAGCTTCTTTTTCTTTGCTGACTGACAAACTTGTACGCACAGCAAGGCGACCTTGATCACTCATATTTAATCGCAAATATCTGAGGGCTAGTCAAAAGCTTTTTTCGCGGGCAAAGTAATTGAGTTAGATATTTTGTCAGTAGTAGCTTGCAGGGGAATGCAAAAGCTTTTTGGTTACACGCAATCTTTAAGCTGGTTTAGAGTAATGAAATAAAGACCCTCTGTCAACCCGGTTTTAACACTATTTTTAACAATGCAAAATCGCGCTAAGTGGTGCTTGACGGAGGCATAGGTTGTATGGTCGAATACGCAATCGTTTTTCGGGATATCTTCCCCGCAGCACTTGAAAATTAAATGGCGGCGTAGCCAAGTGGTAAGGCAGAGGTCTGCAAAACCTTTATTCATCAGTTCGATTCTGATCGCCGCCTCCATTATCCTCAATAACTTACAGGCTTGAGTTAATTTTCAATGAACTTTCTGTGTGCGAATAGTGTGCGAACGCAGCCAAACTGCTTCAAACGAGCCGATTTTTCAGCCTTGTTTCTTATATAACATTCCTTCTAATTTATCAGTCGCTTCCCTTTGCATGGTTGGCAAAACATGCGTGTAGGTGTCCATTGTTAGCCGAATGGTTGAATGTCCTAATCTTTCTGAAACAATTTTCGGGTTTTGCTCAGCTACCAAAAGCAAAGTCGCGTGGGAATGTCGAAGGTCGTACATCCTGATTTGCGGAAGTCCAGCTTTCTTGAGAATTGGCCTGTAGCAACGGTAGGTCAAATTCGCTTGATTGATTGGCGTACCAATTTCTGTACAAAAAATCAGATT
>JANMKB010000178.1:0-22817 GCA_031371805.1 Blastocatellia bacterium
GTGGATAAAGTAGATTTACGCATTGGACGTGACGCTGCGGGTGAACTCTATCTCATGACAAAATCTGACGGCGTAATGTACAAAATTGTAAAGTAAGGAAAAAGCTGAAACAGATTGTGGGGACTTTTGTGGGTAGTATCTGCTGTTACAACGTGTCACCGAATTCTTGATATTATTTTAAATCTAAGATTCTAAAAGCCTATATCAAACGGTGACACGCTGTAACAACTGCTTAAAATGAACTGCAAAACCTTTATTCATCAGTTCGATTCTGATCGCCGTCTCCATTACCCTCAATCACTCAGGTAATTTGGAATTTTCGCTAAAATAGCACTTGCGGAGCTTTTGCGGGAAGTCGTTGTAAGGTTTCATTTCAGGATTTCCGAGTTGTCAAATGCGAGCGATTCCATCATCTGCATTGCATTAAATTCTTCCTACTGGGTTGTTATTTGGTAGGATGTCCCTGACTAATGCAAGTAGCCGTTGATTGCCCTGTTGACAGTGCTTGAGCAGCATTTGAAAGACGTATTCTCGAAGAAAATCGTGACCAGTAGATTCCATATTTTTAAGGTTTCGAATATATTCCTGAATTGCCAGTAACAGTTCCTCATCAGCAGACGGAAGGGAGTCATAATTGCTTTTTACCCAAGAACCAAAATTTCCCAGCCATCTTTTGAATGATGGTTCCAGCGCATCCCTTACATAGCGTTTTCGTATTTCAAAAACATCATCCCACGTTTCAATCTCTTCACAGTCAGGTTCAAAATCAACCTGCCAGAGTGGCTGTTCCGCATCTATACCGGCAAATGGCCTGCTATTCTCAAGCGAAATTTTTACATCGATATGATCATAAGGGTTGAAAGCTTTACGTCGTGTGCCATCATTTCTTCGAAGAATATCCTTTACTCCTTTGTAAGCCGAGTTACAGCGGCCTCCCATAGGAACAAGATTTTGCAGGTTTGCTGCCGCGAAAGGATACGTGCTTTTTTTCAAGTAGTGATCCAAATCTTCGCGCGGGGCTTTGGTACCATCAAAAAACTCGTATCCACAAAATGGACATACGGGATGGGGTATTGTTTTATAGATCGCTTGATAATGATCGTCACGAATCTCAAAATCTGTCAGAAGATTATATGCATTGGTAAATAGTGTTTTGATTGGTTCTCGAATAGCTTCAGGTAAATCATCAATAGTTTCACAATTACAAGCACAGGACAGCAATCTGGAAATTTCGTTTTGCTCATTGAGTGCAGTTAGCACTCTTTCCTGATCTGACTTGCTAAGCGCTTCCACTATTTGCTGATAGCTTTTAAGCGGATCCCTCAAGCTGGTTCGTCGCCTCAGCCGATTCCGGTTAGAGTCTGGGATAATATCAGGCCATTCAAGTAGTGGCTGTCCTTCCCGAAGACCTGTGTGGATGATTTTAATGATTTCGAGCAAACATTCATGAAGCCAGTTATTTGCTGTGGCTGAGGCTGGGTATCCAAAAAGCAATTTATTGTTCCCCTTTCTCTTCAAGCTGTCGTAGTCTGTCTGCGAGAAATGCTTTTTCAACTGAATAGCCCAAGCGATCCATACCAGCTTTGATTTCCGCAGGATCATCGCTCTGCTTAAGTTCTTCGATTTCTTGTAATGGAACTTTTGAAATCGGCGGTCGTACTTGAAAACACTCTTCAAGTATGGTGTCAAAGGTCGTGCCATAAGTTTCAATTTCAGGATGCCGGACTTTTACCTGGTCATCTTCTTTGCCAAAAATGAATACTCGGTCTCGTGACATGTCTGAGGGAACAAAAGGCGAATGCGTTGTTAACAGGCAATCCTGTTGGCTTACTTTAGAGTCTTCTTTGCGAATGCCGTTATTGGTTGGCAAATCGAGCACGCGGGAAATGAATTTCACCCGCCAGTGTGGGTTGAAATGTGACTCAGGCTCATCAAGCAAAAACAAAACATTGGGGAAAGACAGCATACAGAATGTGCCCAGAATTTGTCCGAGCTGGTGTTCGCCATCTGAAAGCGAAACATAATCCACAATGCCGTCATTTTTTTTAGCAATGAAACTTACGCGTTCAAAGCGAAACACCTTATCTTCGTCTTGTGGTTCTGGCAGCCTTGAGGCAAAACGGCGTGTTTTAGTAGCGCGCCGAAAGCGCTCCCGTGTTTTCTTGGGGATTGCCAAATCATTCAACATCGCAAGCTTATGGAAAGAGGTATAAAGCGCCAAGGTGTTCTCCCAGAAATTGCTGAAGGCAGTTTTTATCTGGTCGTTAATCCAAAAATCAAAAATGTACGTTTCTGTCTTATCGTCATAATCGTAACACGTAGCACAACGTCGTAATTGATTCAGGTAGTCTTCAAGTTCTTGTGTGAGTTGAATACCTTTCCTGTTGCTTGGCGAATCTTTTCTCTTGGGAGCGTTTGGTGCTGCGCTATGGGCGAGTTGAACAATACAACGAAAGGAGTGAACGTCTTTCAACTTCGCTTCTTCCAATAAAGCACTTCGCTGTTCGTCGCTACCTAAAAGCAGGTTAGCCACAAGAACTTCAAGATGCGTTGCATAATCAATCAACATCAACCGAGTGTCAGGAACTTTCAGGATGTCCCCAGCTTCCTGCAAAGCCGTTTTGCCAACCTCATCTGCATATCCACTACGGCTCACGAGAAATGGAAGACTAAGAGTTTCGTTTTCCCCAGATGTGTAGCCAACAATCTTTTGCGGAAGCAGCTTATGAGTTTCAGGTGAATTTACGTCGCAATCAATCCAATCATATTCCTCTCTCTTTTGGATCAGAATTATGGGGCGGCTTTTGCCTTCAGTTTTACGTGAAATGCGCACACGAACAGGCTCATTCTCACCATCAATACGAATAAGGTATTCCAACTCAAACTGTAAATCCTGATTCCCCTCAATGCGTTCTTCTGTACTCACGCAAGTATGAAAGGCAGATTGAAACATCTCAGCCAACACTTGTAGAAACTGCGATTTTCCTGCGCCATTTGGCCCAACAAGACATAACGGGTCAAAAGGGGTTTGATCGCCTAGTGGGCTTCGCAACTGCAAATCAAGGTTATCGAGAAGACCGCCACAGGTCGCAGCAGAAATTACGTGAACGCGTAACAATTTCATCTGTGGCTCCTGATGAATCTCATTGCTTTCGCGTCCTGATCGAAAACCTGCTTAAGGTAAGGCTCAGTTTCTGATAGCAAGGTAAAAAGAACCTCTTTCAAAGCCTCATAGTCGGCAGGCGCTTTTTTGCGTAGTTCGTCAAAAGAAAATCTTTCTTGTGGAAATTGATCTATTACTTTTTTGACTGTTTCTTTTGTTACCTTGGTCATTGCGGGTTTCCTTACATTCAAGGTTCTTTTCGGTTTGGCTTGTTCTGAAATTCGTTCCGCACGGATACGTTCCAGCAAAATCGCAGCGGGTTCATAATCACGCCCTTCCTGTCGTGCTAATTTGGCTTCAGTCGGCACGAGTTCGCCACGAAAGGCTTTTGCTAAAATGGACTGTTGCAACTCATCCATTTGCGCTTTTGCCCTTAGGTAGCGAGTTTCCAACTGGTTAGCAAATTGGAAAAGAGCTTTGACGTGGCGGACGATCTCTTGTTGTTGGGCGAATGGTGGAACAGGTATAGGGAGTTGGGCAAGACATGCTTTTCCTAACGTTGGTACACCAGTGTTTGAGTTCATTTCTTTTTCAAGCCAAGCAATGTTTGAATCTCGTCTTAGCGACCAAAGAAGAAAATCTGAGTTAATTGCGTCTTTCGCCCGAATCAGAAAAATTGTATGGCTGAAAGTGTATTTTGATATTCTAGGTGGTCTCCTTGCTAATCCAAGCCGCCCCTTACGGGCAAAGATAATGTCGGTCTCAACAAATCCGTGAGCCGCTTTTCGCTGTTCGTAAAATTCCAGTGGAACAAGCTTGGCTGTTAAAGTATCCCAATCATCCAGTCCTTTGAACTCTTGAGTGGACAAAATTGGGATAACTCCATTCACGTAGGATGGGTATCTATGCGATGGATTGGGGTCTATAATATTTGCCAATTCTCCAAGTGGGGCAGCCTTCCATATCTTTTCAACATCTTTGCTTTCGCCAGTAAATAATGAATCCAGCACAGCCTGCCGAAAGCGTTTGAGGAGCACGGGAATTTTCGCCAGTCGCTGCTGGCAGGCTTCCACTTTGCCGAGCAGCATTTCCAGCTTCGCTACGATACGGCATTGCTCGGATAATGGGGGCAATGGAATTTCAATTTCTGCTAGCTTTGAAGCATTAACATTAGGGATAGCAATCCCAGCCGAAAACTCAGAAATTGACTGCCAGTATGATTTGGATTTAAGAAAATATTCCAAGTATTTCGCAGAGATTTCGTTAAATGGTCTAAAGCGAATCAAATAAGAAGCAAAAACAGTATTTGCTGGCTCCCCTTTAATCCTAATACTTAAACCGACAGAACCTGCACGCGAAACTAAAATGTCATCTTGGTGAATTTGATACTTTGCTGGCTCGTCAGGCTCTACTTCACAAAAGGGAACTCTCTCCTAATTGATTTTCCCATCGGAAATGTCCGTTGTTCGTAGATACCTAATGTGACCAGATTGTGATGCCTTCGTAGTCCATCCATATTGTGGCTTGGAACAAATTTCTCCGAGTTTTGAGAGTCCCCATCCTTCTGGCAGTTCACTCATGTAGTAACGCCCTCTTCTTTCTCAATAAATGCAAGCATTCTTTTTCCTGTGTATTTATATAAGCGTTACATCGGACAGCATTTTCACCTGTGCCAGATTAAGCGATTTGAAAACGACATCATTAGTCAGGAACGAATCGCACTGATACTGCAAGGCTGTTGCCAGGTGAATAGCGTCCGGTAATTTCAGCTTTGTTGTGGCGCGTAACTCTGCGGCGTTTTCCAGAATGGCGCGAGTAACCGGAGCAACTTCAAGAATAGCTGTGGTGGTAAGAAAAGAACGATAGGTCTGTTGGATAACCAGATTTTGCGTCTTTACTGGCCCGACTAATACTTCTGCCAATGTCAGTTCACTGGTCACGATAAAAACTTCGGCGGCATCCATCGCATCAAGCAGCGGCTGAACCTGAGCGGCATAATATGCCAAACCTTCGACGGCATAAATGACGATGTTAGTGTCAATGTAAATTCGCTGCCCAAGCTCGTCGCTCACTTGTCCCATGCATCACGCTCCTCACGAATGAAGCGGTCAGCTTCTTCAGGCGAGGCAAACACTCCTTTGCCAGCACCAAAAAATGCAGCGTAATTTGTGACAGGCTTTTCTGTTGTAATCTGTTTTTGCTCAAGTAACTCCGCTACTTTTTTGATGAGTTTTACCAGATCATCCGGCGGTAGCAACTTTACCTGATTAACAACTAAATCCAATTGACTGGTTGACATACAACAACCTCCTTTTTCAGACTGATTTTACAGCCACAGTCTCTTCTTTCTCAATCAGGGCAATAATCTCGCGCAAATCAGCCACTACTGCTTCCAGTTCGGTGATGGCTTCGCTTGCCAAATCCTGCGGTTCCGGCAGGGTTTCGGCATCTTCCAGCAATTCGTCTTTCAGCCACGTAATATCGAGTTTGTAATCACGCGCTTTGATTTCGCTGATATGGAATTTGCGGAAACGGTTTTCTTCCGCTCCATCTTCGCGTTTGCTTTTGCCATTGGGGTCTTTCCCATAACACTGCTCGAACCCGGCGAAATGAGCTTCGGTCAACATTCGCTCTTTGCCAGTAACCGAGGATATGTTTGAGCGGGCATCATAAATCCAGACGGTTTTTGTCGGCATTCCCTTTTGCAGGAAGATAACATTGGCTTTAACGCCATTACTGTATGGCGAGAACGTTCCGCGTGGCAGGCGCAAAAGTGTATGCACATTACATCGCCCCAGCAGGTCAGCAAAGACTTCTCCCGCTTTGTTCTCAAAAAGGCAGTTGTCAGGCAGCACAACCGCCGCCCGTCCACCATCTTTCAATACTGTAACAATGTGCTGCACGAAATTAAGTTGTTTGTTTGAGGTTTCCACTTTGAAGCCTTTGCGGGAAGGCGCTTCATTAGCGCCTTTTGTCCCAAAGGGCGGATTGGTCAGAATCACATCATACTTTCGCTTACCCGGTGGGTCATAAATCGTATCGCCAAGCGTAATGATCGGCATCAGTCCGTGCAGATAAAGATTCATCAGTGCCAGACGACGCGGACGCTGAACCAATTCCTGACCAAAATAGGTAGATTTCCTGATGCGCTTATAGTCCTCAGAGTTGATGGCGGCTCCGTTTTTAGTGATCTCCATCAACCATTCATAAGCCACAACCAGGAAGCCGCCTGAGCCACACGCTGGATCGGAGATAGAAAAATCAGCTTGCGTGCGAGGATCGGGCTTGATACAGCGAACGATGGATTTGATCAGCGGGCGTGGCGTGAAATATTGTCCCGCCCCTTTCTTACCTTCACTGGCTGCACGTTGCAATAATCCCTCAAATGCTTGTGCTTTTACATCTATATCCAGCTTCGTCCACTCAATTTCATCAATGAGGGAAATCAATTTTTCAAGATTAACTGGTTTACTGAAACGCGATTGTGCCTCAAAAAAGATGTCGCCCAGAAGACCTTTCTTACTACTCAACTTACTTAGAACAGCAGTGTAATGTTTTGTTAAATTAAGGCTATTATTTTCCTTCAGGGTTTGCCAGCCACAGTCTTTAGGTAGTTTAAGACTACGCTCATTAGCCATTTTCAGGAAAAGAAGGTAAGTAAGTTGTTCAATGTAATCGCCATAATCAATGCCATCGTGTCGCAGCGTGTGGCAGTAGCCCCACAGCTTTTGTACTACATCGCTCAAGTGTTTGCTCCCTCTTTGGTAGTTCTCTGATTACTGCAATTAAACAGCAATTGCTTCGTTAATTTTTTTCAGTTGACTCGCGCGATTTGAAATTTTCGTTGATCAAGAGCGCACTTATAAAACGAGTCGTTTCTGCTACAAGACCTGTTCACTCGCGACGATAAATTTCTTATTGCGCAGGATTGTCTACGATGCACCACAAAAACGCAATTAGGTAGTCTGCTTGCTTATCTTCCTTGATCTCCGCTCCCTTTACGGTATCGAGTGAACATCCAATTAGTCGTCAGCCTCGATGTAACAGCTTTCAGCAAAAACTTTATTGAAAATTATCAGCCAGCGCCAAATTAGTAAATCTATTTACGGATAAGTGAAATCATTCACGTGATTTATTGACGCTTCGCAGAAACAGTCGTAGACTGACCGCCTTCACAAAGAATTCTTATTTCCGGGATTTTCTTAACCGGAAATTTTTTCGACGAATAGTAAGCTGAAAACCAAATAAGGGAAGGAGGCGAGACGGTTTATTTTCCGTCTGGTTCTTATGGCTGAATCCCAGGCTGCTTTTGAAAATAAGAAGTTCGGAGCCACACAAAGACGCGATTCATGGTGGGTGGAAATTTTACCCGTGCTGATCGTGCTGAATGGCTTTGGCATTTATGCAACCTTACGTGCAATTGAAGGCGCGTATTACGAATGGGGGCCGTATTTGTCGCCCTTTTATTCGCCGCTGATTGACCCGACGCATCAATGGTTGCCGCGCTGGTTGTCGCCGGCGCTGTTAATTTTGGGTGCGCCGCTTGGTTTTCGTGCGACGTGTTATTACTATCGCAAGGCATATTATCGGGCTTTTTTTCTCAGCCCGCCCGCGTGCGCTGTGACCAGTCCACGTGCCGGGAAATATAGCGGCGAAAGAAAGTTCCCGTTCATCCTGCAAAACCTGCATCGGTATTTTCTTTACCTCGCTTTAATTTTTATTGTCGTGCTTTGGTACGACGCGCTCAAGGCTTTTTGGTTTGCGGGAAAATTTGGCATTGGCGTCGGCTCGCTGGTAATGCTGGCGAATGTGATTTTGTTGAGCGGCTACACGTTTTCCTGTCATTCATTGCGGCATCTGGTCGGCGGCAAGCTGGATTGTTTTTCCTGTGAAATTGCCGGAGCACCCCGTTATAAGGCCTGGCGCGGTGTCAGCATTCTGAACGAACGCCACATGTTGTTTGCATGGCTGAGCCTGTTTTCGGTGGGCTTGTGTGATTTATACATCACCCTCGTCGCACGCGGAACGATTACCGATTTTAGAATTCTGTAATGGCTGAAGTCGGAATTCGGGAGTCGGAATTCATTCTGACTTCTGACTTCTGACTTCTGACTTCTGACTCCCTACTACCCTATGAATTACGAAACTCATGAACACGATGTCTTAATCATCGGCGCGGGCGGAGCGGGTTTGCGTGCGACTATTGAAGCCCTGGCCCAGGGCGCAAAAGTGGGCGTCGTTTGCAAATCGCTGCTGGGCAAAGCGCACACCGTGATGGCCGAGGGCGGCATTGCGGCGGCGATGGCGAACGTAGACGCTGCCGACGGCTGGCAACCACATTTCCGCGATACGATGCGCGGCGGAAAGTTTTTGAATAACTGGCGCATGGCACAGCTTCATGCCCAGGAAGCTCCTGATCGCGTGCGTGAATTGGAGCAATGGGGCGCGTTGTTTGATCGCACTCCCGATGGTCACATTTTGCAACGCGCCTTTGGCGGTCATACTTATAAACGTTTGGTGCATGTCGGTGATCGCACGGGACTGGAAATGATTCGCACGTTGCAGGATCGCGGCGTCGCGCTTGGCGTAGATGTGTTTATGGAATGCACCGTCACAAAATTGCTGAAAGATGGCGACCGCGTTGTCGGCGCTTTTGCGTACTGGCGTGAAACGGGACGGTTTGTAGTCTTCAAGGCAAAATCTATTGTGCTTTGTACTGGCGGCGTCGGCAAAGCGTGGCGCGTGACCTCAAATTCATGGGAATACACAGGCGATGGACAATCACTCGCATATGACGCAGGCGCAGAATTGAAGGACATGGAATTTGTGCAATTTCATCCCACCGGAATGGTTTGGCCGCCAGGCGTTGCGGGTATTCTTGTGACCGAAGCGGTACGGGGCGAAGGCGGAATTTTGCTTAACAAAAATGGCGAGCGCTTCATGGAAAAATATGATCCGAAGCGCATGGAATTGTCTACGCGGGATGTCGTGGCGCGTTCGATTTACACCGAAGTGCGTGAGGGGCGCGGTTCTGAACACGGCGGTGCTTATTTGGACATCTCACATAAACCCGCAGAGTACGTGAAGAAAAAACTGCCGAGCATGTATCACCAGTTTAAAGAGCTTGCTGATGTGGATATTACGGCTGGCCCGATGGAAGTCGGCCCTACCTGTCATTACATGATGGGTGGCATCAATGTCGAAGCGGACACACAGGCTTCGACTGTGCCGGGTTTATACGCAGCGGGTGAAGCGGCGGCTGGTTTGCACGGGGCAAATCGTTTAGGCGGAAATTCGTTGTCAGATTTACTGGTCTTTGGTCGTCGTGCCGGATTCGCTGCTGCGCAATACGCCAACAGCGCAGGCACAGGCACGGTTCATAACGATGAGATTGAAGCGGCGGCACGTGAAATGACTGAGCCATTTGAACGCAGCGGAGGTGAGACTCCGTATGATGTCCATAACGAATTGCAGGATTCGATGCAAAGCCTGGTTGGGATTTTTCGTAACGAAGAAGATATGACCAAAGGCCTGGAAAAAATTGCCGAGTACAAAGAGCGCGCCAAAAAAGTCCGCGTAGACGGTTCGCGCATGTTCAATCCCGGCTGGCATCTGGAACGTGATTTAAAATCCATGCTGATTGTCACAGAGGCGGTTGCGCTTTCCGCTCGTGCCCGCAAAGAAAGTCGTGGCGCACATGCCCGCATAGATTTTGAAAAGCTCGACGATGAAAAATGGGGCAAAATCAATCACATTATTACGTGCGACGGCGACAGCATGAAATTGAGCGAGCGATCACTGGCAGAAATGCCGAATGAATTAAAACAGATATTGGCGGAAGATTAGTAATCGGTGGTCGGCAAAGACACGAATACTAGCTGCCCACCGACCATCGCCCACCAGGAGACCTAAAATGGCAGAAGCAACCTTGAAAGTTTTTCGTGGCGACAACAATGGCGGCGAACATGTCGAATACAAAGTTCCGATTGCGCCAGGGATGGTCGTGCTGGACGCAATTCATTATATTCAGGCGCATCAGGCGGGAGATTTAGCGGTGCGCTGGAATTGCAAAGCCGCGAAATGTGGGTCGTGTTCTGCCGAGGTTAACGGTCGCCCGAAACTGATGTGCAAAACGCGCATGGACGCACTGCCACTGGATCAACCCATCACAATCAATCCGATGAAAGCGTTTCCGGTGATGAAAGATTTGGTCACGGATGTTTCATGGAATTACAAAATCAACCAGAAAATTCCGCCGTTCACACCCAAGCCAAATGTCGAATGGAAAATGCAGCAGGAAGAAGTTGACCGCGTCCAGGAATTTCGCAAGTGCATCGAATGTTTTCTTTGTCAGGACACTTGTCACGTGTTGCGCGATCACGAAAAGAAAGAACAATTCGGCGGCCCACGCTTTTTCGTGCGGATTGCCGGACTCGAAATGCACCCGCTGGATAATGTCTCGCGCACAAAATTGCTAAAAGAAGAACTCGGCATTGGCTATTGCAACATCACCAAATGCTGCACCGAAGTTTGCCCCGAAGACATTCACATCACCGACAACGCAATCATTCCGTTGAAAGAACGCGTCGTAGACGAATATTACGATCCTGTGCAATGGGTCATTCGTAAGATCACTGGTAAGAAATAAGTTAAGACAGGCGTCCCGCCTGTCTCCTATGATTAAGTGGACAGGCGGGACGCCTATTCTACCTTTTTGAGGAGGCAATTATGTTTGAGCTAAAACCACTGTCCAAAGAAGGCGTTCCCCAGGCATTAGAAAAAGCGGCACACTATCGTTTGCTGAACGAACCTGCCGAAGCCGAAAGTATTTGCCACGATGTGCTGATGGTTGAGCCTGACAACCAGGAAGCCTTAGTGATTTTATTGTTGGCCGTGACAGATCGTTTTAGTAAAAGCTACGCACTTGGCTCCACACACTTGCAGAAAGTGATTGCGCGTCTTACGAATGAATATCAACAATTATTTTATTCGGGTATTGTTAACGAGCGCCGGGCCAAAGCGTTGCTGAATAAAAACACACCTGGCAGTGGGTACGACGCTTATGAATGGCTGCGCAAAGCGATGCAATTTTACGAACAAGCCGAAGCCATCCGCCCCGCCGGCAATGAAGATGCCATCCTGCGCTGGAATGCCTGTGCCCGCATTATTGATCACAACCACCTCGTTCCGCGCCCGGTCGAACGGATTGAGCAGTTTGGCGAATAACCAATAAATTTTGCCAAGCCAGCAACAACACTAATTTCTTGAAAAACTACCTGCTGTAAGTTAGTATCCGCGCTGTTACTTAAGCCCCAAAGTCTGCTCGCTCCCCTTGTTTGAAATGTCAAAAACTGGAATTGCTGATAGCTCAACATGCAACGCATAGACAAATACGAAATCCTTGAAGTTATTGGTCGCGGCGCGATGGGTGCTGTTTATAAAGCATTTCATCCGCATCTGAAAAAATATGTAGCGATCAAGGAAATTCTTGCCGACCTCGCGCACAATCCCGATATTCAACAACGCTTTGCCCGCGAGGCTGAATTACTGGCGCAACTCCCTGCTCATCCGAACATCGTGATGGTGCGCGATGCGCTGGTGCAGGACGGCAAATTGTATCTGGTAATGGATTATATCGAAGGCGGGACGCTGGGTGATTTAGTCAGACAAGGCGGCGTTCGGCACGAACAGGGAGTTAATTTACTCAACCAGATTTTATCCGGCCTCGAAGCCATTCACGCACGCGGGATTATTCATCGTGATTTAAAAACCAGTAATATTTTGCTGGGCAAAGACGGAACCGCGTACATCAGCGATTTTGGCATTGCGGAATCCACCAAAAGCTCGCAATTAAATGACGCCATGGCGACGGCCAAATGTGTCGCGCCCGAAATGATAGACGCCGCGCTGGGTCGCAATGCGGAAGCGCAACAGGCTGATATTTACGCGGCGGGAATTCTGGCGTATGAAATGTTGCTGGGCGAAGCGCGTTTCCGTCAGGCTTTGCCCGATATTTACCGCGCCAATGATCCAAATCAAATCGCGCAGAACTGGCTGACCTGGCATACTGATTTGTCTCGCCCTGCGCCAAATTTGCAGCAACTTGATAAACATCTTCCGCCAGCTCTGGCAAGTGTGATTGAGCGGATGATGGCCAAAGATGCCAGCGCTCGTTATCGCCAGGCCAGTGAAGCCAGGCGCGATTTAGCCGCCATTAATAAAGGGAATAATGCTATGAACGACTCACCACAACGCCCCGCCGCAGACGATGCGACAGTACCGCTCTCGTCCTTGCGACAAACGGCAGTGACTCCAATTGGACAGCCGCCACCGCCAGCACAACGCGGAAATTCAAACTTACCCGCAAAAAAACCAGGCCGCATTCCTGCCTGGGCCTTGATGGCAGGCGGCGGCGCAGCCTTATTCCTGCTGTTTGCGGCAGGATTATGGGCGATGCAGAGAAGTCCAGGGTTCACAGTTGCCATCAAAGGCGTGGCCCCCAATGCTGAAGTTTATGTCGGCGAAATCAGGCGCGGCATCCCGGCGATTGGCAAAGAAGCCAACGGAAATCCGCTCGGCGAAATGCGCATCGCAGGGCTGAAATCCGGTGAGCTTTATGCGCTGAGCGTTAAATGTGGGAGCGGTGAATTAGATTTGTCACGTGACGGCAAAAAAGTTGAAGGCAAGATTACCGGTAACGATGGCGAGCAAATTGAAATGCAGGCAGGTAAATGTGGAACTGCCCCCGTTGCTGCGACACCCGCCAACTTAACGGATGAAATTGACTTCGTCGGAAAAATGCGGCTGGTCAGAGCCGGCGGATTTATCATGGGTGATGCGAATGGTAAACCCAATGAACAGCCTGTCAGAACCGTCGAGGTGGGTTACGATTATTACATTGATAAGTTTGAAGTCACCAACAAGGAATACGCGGATTTTTGTAAGGCGACCTCGCACGCGACTCCGCCGAATCCGATTTGGGATGACCAGTATTTTACGAAATATCCAAATTCGCCCGTGGTCGGTGTGAGTTGGAATGATGCGCAGGCCTATGCCGCCTGGGCGAATAAACAATTGCCCACGGAAGCTGAATGGGAAAAAGCAGCTTCGTGGGATCCAAAAGCGAAAGATCCCGCGCCTGGATTCAAACGCCGCTGGCCCTGGGGAAATACTGGTGACAAGAAAGCAACCTTTAGCGCCCAGCACACAACGAATGTCGGGCAGGCAACCAGCGGAGCCAGCGCTTACGGCGTGCTGGACATGGCCGGGAACGTAGCAGAGTGGACAGCGGATGATTTCAAACCTTATCCTGGCGGTGCAGCCGATGGATTTCCTGAAGGGCAAAAAGCAGTGCGTGGTGGCAGTTTTGCTACTCCGACAGCGGATGATGTGAGAACTACGAGAAGATTTTACAGCCCCCCGGATTTAGGCGCACAGGCAGTGGCAAACAGAAGTTTTTTGATTGGCTTCAGATGTATCGTTCGTGCCGATAGCCCGAAAATTGCCGATAAAGTAAAAGCGAAATAAGCCCAACAAAACTATGCACCAAAGATTAACAAGAAATTTTTTGCTCACCGGATCAGTATTGCTTTTGATCATCTGTGCGTCAGGCAAAAGCGCTTTGGCGCAAAGCGATGATCCATCACTGGTGTGGGTTGGCAAGCAAAAAACTGCCAGCAAAAAAGTCGTCCCGCAAAAAGTCGTGGCGGTGCGGAAACCACATCACAAACCTCCGGCTAAAACTATCCCGCGTAAGCCGCCGGTAAAATTACTTTCTTTGCGCTGGAGTCTGCGCCTCAAAGGTGAGGATGGCAAGCCGCTGCCAGTTGACCCCAATTATGTTTTCAAGGTCGGAGACAGGGCGCAAATAGTGGTCGAGGTCAACGAACCTGGCTTTCTCTACCTCATTCAGAAAGAAAGTCTGACGATGATCTTCCCGCACCCGTTAATTAATAAGGGGAATAATAAAATGACGAGCGGACAGTCGCAAATCATCCCTTCAAATTGCGGATCATCCGCTGATAAAAATGGGCAGTGCTGGTTTGAAGTTGATGACAAAGGCTCGTCCATCACGCTGATTTTTAGCCGTGATCAAATTAAGGGACTGCCTGACAGCATGGACGCGGAACAAAAAGTAGTGCTTATCACCAAAGACGACTTAACTAAGCTCAAAAGTAATATTAAGCAGAAGAAGATGATGGAGGATATTACCGATAAAGGCATCAAAGCCGTGCAGTATTGGAATAATAATCCGAAGGATAACGAAGACCTCATCATTGAGACAAAAATCAATTACGAAAAACCAGAGAGGAATAACTAAATGAAAGCCATCGTAAATAAAATCATGCCCCGTCTACTCTTTGCCACGCTGGTCGTGGTCGCAGTCTGTTCAGCGCTGGTGCTGGCGCAAAAAAATGTCAAAGCCGCGAAAAAACAAGAGCGAGAACGGGCGATGCTTGTGAAGGCATTTAAGGAGAAGAAAATTGAAGGCCTCGAAGTGAAATTGCTTGATACGCACGGTCAGGAAGTTGATCCGGCGCGTTCTTTCAAAACCGGAGATCGTGTGCGCGTGAGCCTCGCCAGTAATTTCGATGGCTATGTGTATTTCATCAACGTTGACCCGAAGGGAGTCAGCCGCGTTTTCTGGCATACGCACGTCGAGGCGGATAAATATAACCTGTTGCCACAGGGCAGCGAGGCCATTGAATTCACCGGCGATGATAAAGGCATTGAGCTGTTTAAGGTCGTAATGTCGTCTGACAAAATTGACACGTATGAAGACGCAATAAAAAATTCAGCGGGTGAACTGGGAAAAACCGCCAAAAGCGTTGCCGATGAATTAGGTGGCAATCCGAAGAAAGACGCAAAAAAAGATAACAAAAAAGCGCAAAATACCAAAGACGCAAAAACTCCGGGTGAGGCAGTGGGGATTGTGCAGCCAACGGAAGATTCCGGCTCACGTTGCCGCAGCTTAGGCTTTGATGCAGCCCCGCAAACCCGTTGCCGCAGCCTCAGTTTTGCTTCCGGCGATGCTGCCAAAAAAGAAGGCACAGTGGTGGCGATAACCGATAAACAAGGAAAGCTGAAAACTGGTGACATCGCGTTTTTTGAGCTTCGTCTGAAGCACATTTAGGAAAGGGTGAAATGGCAAAGGGGAGAACGAGCCGCAAAATTTTGCGCTGCTTCCCTTTTGCTTACGTTGTCATTCTTTCAATCTTTGCCCCGCTACTTTTACCATCCAGGCAGGTCTGTTTATGCAAGAGGGCACGTCTTTCTCACCAGCTAAATTTGTCATTACGCTCCTGGCTATCGCCCTGAGCGGAGCAGGTCATCAGCTTACTGCACAAAATACCAGTGCCGCCAATGATCGTAAAGCCACGCCGTCACCGGAAACCCGCGAACACGTCAAAAAAGTCATCCCGGCAATCGGATTGGTTTTGGTCAGAAATGCCAATGAAGCTGAGCAGAAACCGCGTCCGCGTGGCTCGGCGGTGATCGTCAGAAAAGATGGTCTGGTCATCACCAATTTTCACGTCGTGGCACGCGATAAATCTACCAAACTTTACGATGAGATTTTTCTGAGCCTGCCCTCTGAGCCAGGCGTTGATGCCACGGCTGCTACTCGGCAGGTACGTCTAACGGCGGTGCTGACGAATCAGGAGCGTGATTTGGCGTTGTTGCGCGTGACCCCTGAGAAAGACGCCAAACCCGATGCGCCAGCGCCAGTTTTCCCCTGGGTTGAGATCGGCGAATCCAGCAAAATGGAATTGCTGGACGATCTGTTCATTATCGGCTTCCCCGAAAAAGGTGGTACCACTGTGACGGTAAATTTTGGCGTCGTCGAAGGCAAAGACGCGCTTGATGAATGGATCAAAACCGACGCTCGCATTATTCACGGCAACAGCGGTGGCGCTGCAGTGAATGGGGTTGGCAAACTGATTGGCATCCCGACCCGCGTCGTTTCCGACAGCGATTCCGGCAAAACCTATGGCTCGGTCGGGTATTTACGACCAGCGTATTTAGTCGCCGCGATGATCTCGAAATACCAGGAAGCCGAGATGAAAGCTGCGGCGGACAAGGCGGCAGGAAAACTAACGCCAACTATCGCGGCGCCCAATCCGACTCCCGTCGCAAATAATGCGGCGAATTCCAAAGCGCCAGCCTTGCTTACCGTGCGAGGATTGGTAAAATCTATGGAGGGCAAACCACTCGGTGGCGTGCGCGTTGGATTATTATTAGTCGGCGAGGAAGTTGCCGCCGCGAGTATTATTACATGGGGCGGGACAAATGCCGAAGGTCAGTTCGAGTTGGAAAAATCAGTGCCGCCCGGACGTTATAATTTACGCGCCAAAGTGGTCGGATATGATCTTTACAGCATAGACCTTGATCTTTCATCAGCCAGTCAACCAATCGCGATTGAACTGAAACCAACTTCACGCGATTAAAAATTACCAGCCTGGCCGAAGCAATCGTTCAGCCTGACGGCGGTTTGGATGATCCTGTGAACGATGGCAAACATGAAACTTATTATCAACAATGCAGGACAGCCCGCACGAGAACTACAGCTTACGAGCAGCTCGTCAATCGGACGCTCTGACGATAATGCGATTCGTGTGGATGATGCCAGCGTCGCCCGCTATCACGCCATGATTGAGGCGCGCGGCAACGAATTCTGGCTCAGTGATTTGGGCAGCACGAACGGGACGCTGGTTAATGGAGTGCGAATTACCGCGACACAACAACTCAAAAATGGCGACACCATCACATTGGGCGGCACAACCTCAATTCAGATTATTGATGTCGCCACCCACAACGGGGCAGTCAGTCAGTACAGTACAACCCCTGTACCTGCGCCTGCTCCACTGCCAGTTGCTAACCAGAATAACCAGGGACTTTCAATCACGCATATATTGATGGCAGGATTTACAGTCCTCGTTATTATTGGCGCGGTTGCGGCTGCCTTATATCTTCATAATAAAAATAGAAAAGAGATAGCGGACAATACCAACTCTGGCTCCCCTGTTCCGACGATCAGCATTCCACCGCCGACTGCGACCAAAGAAACCGTAAAAACCGAACCAACGGCAACGCCCCTGCCGGGTATAGCTGGGCGCACAGAGCAAAATGTCCGGCTGCTGGAACGGGCGATTTCCGGCAAAAGTTATTATGTCTTTGAGCCGGAAATGCTGGCGCAGGTTGTCGCGCAAACCAGTAATTATCGGGTTGATATTGGCAGCGAGGCGCAGGCTTATCGCTTAATCATCAATCAATCGTTTAGTAATACAAATGGTTTGGACCCTTTATATGGCTACGTGCTGGCATTGAGTCAGAGCAGCTTTGGACGCGCTGGCACCAGTGGTGGCATTGGTGTGTGGCAGGTTCCGCCCAATATTGCCAAAGATTATGTGCGGGCCGGGGAAAGCCTGGCGAATTTGAGTGAGCCAAAACGTTCTGCCGAAGTTGCCGCAGCCTATTTCAAAGAAATTTCCACGAAGTTTCCACGGCAGGATTTTCTGTATGCGATTGCCTGTTATGGCATGACGGAAACCAGCGCCGGCACTTTACGTTCAAATTTAGAAGCGCTTGCGGTACCAGAGGAACGGCGCAATTTTTGGCAGATGGTCAAAAAAGGGATCGTTCCGCGTGAGGGGGCAGAACGTGTTGTCCGCTTTTTGGCCGCTGGCATCGTGGGCGAAAACCCCAATGAATTCGGGCAAAAATATCCGCCGTTTTCACAAATGCAATGAATGAAATTACGCTGACAATTTGGTGTGACGGACAAACGCAAACTGTCCCCTTGCACACCACACGCCTGACAATTGGACGCGGCGACAATGCTGATATTAGTGTCAGCGATCAGAGCCTTTCACGCATCCATGCCAGTATTAACCGCGAGGCAAACCGTGTCTGGATTTTGGATGAAGGTTCCACCAATGGCACTTTTGTGAATGGTAAGCCCGTCACTGCGAGCGGTGTGCAATTAACCGACGGCGATCAAATTACGTTGGGATTGGAAACAAAAATAAAATTTTCGCAAACCCGTAAACCAGCCAGTCACGCACCCGCGCAAACACAACCTCCCGTACCATCAGCAAATAACGTTGTCCGGCAAAATGGTGCCTCTGTCCTTGTCATTGCGGGGGCGGCCCTGGTTGTCGTGGGGATTTTATCCGCCGCGACTGTTTTTGCTTTGAAATATACAGGAGAGAAAAAAATAGTCGTTGCCAGCGAAACGCCTGTGCCAGTTGTCGAGGCAAGTCGAATGCCAACGACAACGCCAGTTGCCACGCCTGAACCATCACCCCCAATCGCAAGTGCGAGCCAGACCAGCAGCCTGAGTACCACCTCAACCGATAGCACCACGATTGGCGAGCAATCAAACCGCTCCATCAAGGGTAGACTGACTAAACTCAAAGCGTCAGAATTGGAACCGGAACAACTTACTTTCAGTGGAAAAAAATTGTATAAGCAATTAAGTGAGCGCGAGCAGGTTTTTTATGTTTACCAAAAAGCCAAAGAAATCGGCAAAAAAGTTGGCAACCGCGAAGCCGAATTCCCTGACGAAGCCATCACGATTATCAAGTACTGGCTGGATGCGTATAGTCATCGGATTGGCAGCGGCAGTACCAGATTGTGGGCCGAAGATTTGAACTTCATGTTTTTACGCGCCCGCACAACATTTGTGCCAACTATTATTCGCGCCTTCAAAGCAAACAACGCACCGCCCGTTGTAGGACTTTATTTGCCCGTCATTGAAACTGAATATCGCAACATCACCACCGAAAATTTTGCGGGCGCAGCCGGGCTTTTTCAATTCATTGGCCCGACCGAAAGAGGTTACGGCGTAGACCCGTCGGAACGCACCAACATTGAAAAAATGGCTCCGGCAGCGGCGCGTTACATCAACGACCGTCTGGCAGAATTCGGCCCCGATGCCATTGGCGTTGGGCTTTCGATTGCCGGTTACAATCGCAGCCCCGATTCCGTGCGTCGTGATTTGCACGATGTCATTGACAGCCAGAATAAAGACCGCGATTTTTGGATTCTGGTCAAAAACAAAGCGAAGCTGGATGCGTGGTTTCAGAAGGAAAATATTAATTATCCACCCCGCTTTTTTGCCGCCGCAATTATTGGCGAAAACCCGTGGGATTTTGCCATCAAAATGCGCCGCCCGCTTTCGACTTATTCTGAGATTCCAAAAAGTATTGATGAATAATTCGCGCAAATCGTAAATCAACATGCCTGCTACCTTGACGTTATTTTTTCAGGATGAAACCGGACACGAACAACAAATTGTCGTGCAGGCCAATCCCTTTTCGATTGGGCGTGCGGAAGGCAATGATTTAGTTATCAATGATTCCGGGATGTCGCGGCGGCACGCGTTGCTGACATTTTTTAATGACGTAGCGCAGGTGACAGATTGTGGTTCGGCGAATGGCACATTAGTAAATACCAAACCAATCAATGGTAATGCCACGCTGAAAAATGGCGATCTGTTAACGCTGGGTTTGCAGTGCAAAATTCGGGTGCAAATTGCGGCTGCTGTGACCCAGGCTTCGCAGCCTGTGACAGCGAATCATGCACCACCCATAGTTTTATCCCCACCAACTCCTGCCTCAAGTCCCACGCAAAATTTTACTTTACCGAAGCTGTCACCGATGATAATGGCAGGAGCGGCAACAGGCCTGATTTTATTGGTCGCGGTGATTGCTGTTGCCGTCGTTGCCTTTAAGCCAAAGCCGCAACCACCGATAGTGACTGAGGGAACGCCGCCCATAATTTTCACACCTTCAACTCCGGCGGAAACGCCATCGAATGCGCCTGACAATTCGTCACCGCAGCCGCCTCCAACTGTCATTGTTCAGGGCAATGATTCGCTGGAGAAAAATGCTGTCAATGTGATTCGCAATATCAGCAACGAGCAAAGCTATCCATTTACCCCAAATGTATTGGCGGAAATTAAACGTCGCTCAGAGCAATACGCGAATGCAAATATTGCCGCTATCGTGAAATCCTTTGCCACCCGCGGCGCAGAAGTCGCCACCGCCGCACGCAGTCAGGGCATCAAACCGGAAATGGTTTTTTATCTGGGCTTAGCTGAAACAAATGGCGGGCAAAACGGCGATCCGATAGCAGCGGCACGAGGGGCAATTGCGGAAGTCGTTTTTTTGCGGGATCATTTCGGCACGAATTTTGCCGAGCAGGCATTGCTCGTAATTGCGGCAACGCAGGCTCCCAGTGGTAACAAAAAATCGCATCCGTGGCTCGCCTGCATGCGGAGCAAAATCAAAAATCCCCAGGCCGAACGTAATGTCTGGTTTCTACACCAACAAGGATGCGTGAGTGACACGGCGTATGATTTTGTCCTGAAGTTTTTGGCTTATGGCGTGCTTGCACAAAAAGGTTAAGTCCCTTCCACGGCGCGCAACTTTTCATTCATATAAGAACGATCACCAAGTGCTTCCAGCATGGGACCATTTGCCGCAAATTTTACTCTGCTCACCGAACCCGACAGCACATTTAAGCGGTAACGATAACGGCTTAAATCTATCCCGAGTAAATTGCAAATGATCAGTCTGATTGTCGCTTTGTGCGAAACGACCAGCACATTGCCGGATGGATGTTGTGCCGCAATTTCGGCGACGACAATGGAACCGCGATTCGAAACTTCAACGGCAGTTTCACCTGCGGTCGGAGCATTCCATGCCGGTTCCGCCAGCCACCGCGAGTAATCATCAGCGTAATTCTGCTGTGCCCATTCAACGGTTTGCCCTTCCCATTTACCGTACTTAATTTCTTTCAAACCGTCACGCTGTTGGGGCATAAGACTGACAGCCTCGCATAGTGGCTGCGCCGTCGCCTGAGTGCGTTTCATCGGGCTGGTATAAATCGCTTCCCAGTTGACAGTTTTATAGGCAACGGCAAATTCCTGCGCCATCTGTGTCCCGTTCGCAGTTAATTCAGCGTCCAGATCGCCACAAAAAACTCCTGCCTGACTGTAGTCAGTTTCACCGTGGCGCAGCAAATATAAATTCAGACTCATGGCATTGCTCCTGTCTTTACCTGCCGCAATAGCCCGTCGCTACTGCTCAGGGTACTGTACCGATATTTTGTTTACCGATTTAGCGGGATGAGTTTTTACGCTGCAAGGTTTTATTTTTTGTCGTTGCACCGTTGCGTATAACGTCTGGATTCTGAAGCCGTAAATAGACCGCTGCCGCGCGAAATTTCACGGCATCATTTTTATCATCCAAGAGCGGAATTAACTGCTCGCTAACCTCACTGCGATTCCGCAGGGCCAGCGCATGAATCGCTGCCGCTCGCACTGACCAGCTTTTATCGGTGAGCGCTTCGCGCAAAGCTGCAAACGTCGCCTGATCATTTTCACGCGCCAGCATCGTCGCCGCCAGCGCTCGACCGTTCACACTCTGATCTTTCAAAATCCCTTCGAGCGAAGCCGCGCCAAACCCTGCGCCAGGAATCGGAAGCATCCCGACTCCTTCTTTGATCGCCATTCTGAACAGCGCGGGTGGATTTTTCATTAATTGCAGAGCATCGCGCTTTTGCTGGGTAAGGTAACTGGAGCTGGTTTTTCGCTCGCCGCCCAGAATATCAATCATCACTTCTTTGCCGGCGGGATGCCCCAGATCATAGAGCGCTTTGGCCGCAGCAAAACTGACTTCGGGGATTTCCTGGTTGAGCGCTTTGAGCAATAAATCAGTGGCACGCTTCCCTTTCATTTCCGCGAGGCTGGCACAAGCTGCCATTTGCACATCCATATCTTTGTCACTCAGGGCAGTTTCCAATTGTTGCAAAACCTCAACTGTTGCGCCTTCCAAACTGAGCGCAATGACAGCCTCTTTGCGTTTGATGGGATTGCTTTCGCTGAGTCCTTTCGCCAGCACTTCCTGCGCCTTATCTTTGGGAGTTTCACCGAATGCGAATTGAAAGGAGATGGTCATCAGGCAAACCATCAGGGGAAGAAATAATCTTTGCTTCATTGATCTGAGTCCTCTGCTTGAATTTTATTTGTGGAAGACAAAACCATATTAGATTTCTGAGCCTGAAATGTATAGAGCGTGGCGGCAAAGTGCGGTGGTAAAAAGACTGTGTCTCAAACGTCATCCCGCGACCTGAAGCGCCAGCAGGATGCTGACGAGGCCTGGCAAGAAACGCCCGCATCCTGCTGGCGCTCTATTGACGAAAGGCATTGGGCGTGAAGCAGACATACTGGTCAAATTCGGTGCAGGTCGCACCATCCAGAAACAGGAAGTGGACGTTGATGCCTAATTTACCAATGTTGGTGATGGTCAAACGCGTGTCCACATTGTTCTGGGCATCGTGTTTGTAAAAGGGAAACACGAGCACGGAGCCGGGTTTCTGATCACTGACTTCGATCACATTGGTGTTGGTGGCATTTGGTTGCGCGAAAGCCATTGACGCGATCCCGATGAGGGCCGTCAGTGACAATACGAATTTACTAATGAGTGAGGTTTTCATGTGTAGTTTCTCCTTATAGAAACGAACCTGGTTGTGAGTTAAAATGTGAAAGGCACAAGCCGACAACTCGCCAAAGAGCTTATCACTCGCAACTAAGCAGGTGAGAAGAAGTAATGAGCGGGTAAAGCCCCTCGAACGCCTGGCAGAGAGTTTCATCCGAACAGCCAGTGCCGGTTGTTTCTAATGGTGACTAAGGGTCAGCGGCAGTAAAAAT
>JANMKB010000126.1:0-4694 GCA_031371805.1 Blastocatellia bacterium
AGCGGCATTGCGACAAAATACCTGGCACGCGAAGATGCAAATACTGTCGGTATTTATGGCACAGGATGGCAGGCGCAATCGCAGCTCGCCGCTGTCTGCGCAGTTAGAAATATCGAGAGCGTGAAAGTCTTCAGCCGCTCGGAAGAAAAGCGCAATCAATTCAGCGCAACAATGAGCGATCAGCTTGGTATTGCAAATATTACTCCTGTCGCCGAGCCTGAAGCCGCAGCCGACGCGGACATCCTTATCACGATTACGTCCTCGGCAAAACCTGTGCTCGAAGGCGCTTGGCTCAAACCCGGAACGCACATCAACGCTGCCGGGGGCAATTCAATTACGCGCAGCGAAGTGGATGACGAGGTCATCAAACGCGCAAATTTCATCGCCGTAGATTCCAAAGATCAGGCAAAAATGGAAGCCGGAGAATTAGTCTTTCCCGTCGAAAAAGGCTTGCTCACCTGGGAACGTGTGCAGGAAGTTTGCCACGTCGTCAATAGCGCTGTGCAAGGCCGCAAAAATGCCAGCGACATCACGCTCTTCAAATCGCTTGGCCTGGCAATTGAAGACGTAGCGACTGCAACCCTGCTTTACCGAAAAGCTAAAGAACAACAAATTGGAAAAGAGATATGAAATCGTTTTATAGTGCTTTATTAATCATTGCTTTGTTGACCTGCGCCGCGACCTTCGCCCAGGATACAAAAAAATCTTTAACCGCAGAATCACGTGTTGGCGTTGAGACAACCAGGCGTGTCGCCATGACCATGCGCGAAGCCGTGACGCTCGCGCTCGAAAACAATCGCGACATCGCCATTGAACGCGAAAATGTGAAGCTGAACGAATGGGACGTGAAAGCCTCGTTGGGAATTTATGATCCGACGATTGCTGCCTCGCTAAATTATCAACGAGTCAATACGCCAGTAACTAGTATTTTTGGCGCCGGGCTGACCACCGGAATTGTCGGCAGCGCCAATTACAATCAAAAAATCCCCAATAAATACGGCTCGCTCGTGCAGGGAACGCTCGACAACAATCGCACTACTTCGCAAAGCCCCTTCAATGATTTGAATCCGCAAATCACGACGAATCTCAATCTCAGTTTTATCCAGCCGTTATTCCGCAACAAAAAAATTGATCTCGGACGACGAAATATCAGGCTGGCAAAAAAACGGCTTGATCTTTCTGACAGCCAGTTTCGGCAACGCGCTATCGAAATAATTTCGCAGGTGCAACGTGCCTATTGGGACCTCGTATTTGCACGCCGCGACTACCAAATCAAAAACGAAGCTCTGGACAACGGCAAAACACAGCTTGCGCATAATCAGCGTTTGGTCGAAGCCGGAACGCTGGCCCCGGTTGATGTGATTTCGACACGCGTGGAAGTCGAACGCCGCAATGATGAACTCGAAGCCGCAACCGAAGTAATTCAACGCGCAGAAAACGCGCTCAAAGCGTTGCTGTTACAACCGGCGAATGCTGATTTATGGGGTTCGATTATTGAGCCAACTGATACACCGCAAATCAATCCCGACCTTGCCCTGAGCCTGCCGGATGCGATGCAGAGCGCTTTCAAAAATCGCCCGGAGCTTGAGCAATTCCGCATGCGCGGCGAATTAAATGAAATTGATGTCGAGTATTACAAAGACCAGACGAAACCGCAGATTGATTTTGTGACGACTTACGGCACGACCGGCCTGGCGGGAACATTGCGCACTACACCAAATCCGATTACCGCGAGTAATGCGCTGCTCTATGGTCGCCTCAATCAGCTTTCGACGCTGGCTGGATTACCACCTCTGGCAGTCTCTTCCGGCGGCAGCACGAATCCAACCTTCGTCGGCAGCTATCCCAAAAGCGCCTGGAACCTCCTCAAAAATGATTACCGCACCTTTCGCGTGGGAGTGAACATCAACCTGCCGTTGCGCAACACGACCGCCAAAGCACAACTGGGACGCGCTCTGGTCGAAAGCAAACAAATTGATATTCAAAAACAACGCGCCATGCAAAGCATCGAAATCGAAGTTCGCAATTCTTTGCAGGGAGTCGAAACCGCCAAACGCCGCGTCGAAGCAGCCAAAAACTCCCGCCTCAACGCCGAACTGCAATTACAAAGTGAGCAACGCAAATTTGACGCCGGACAATCCACAAATTTCTTTGTGCTTGATCGCCAGAACGCGCTGTCTTCAGCACAGGGCAGAGAGTTGCGCGCGCTCACTGATTACAACAAAGCCGTCACCGATTTACAGCGGGCAATTTCAATGACCCTGACGGTCAATAATATTTCTTTCACTAACACTGAACTGCAAAAATAAGTCAGCCCCGTGAGTGATAGTGAGCGCCGCTTGAGACAGTGGAGCGCTCACTTCCACTCACAATGCTCAGCTATTCTTTACATCCAAACCGCACTCAACCTTCCATCAATAGACATCGTTAGGTCTCCGCTGTAAAATTCATCCGGTCAAATCTCTGATCAGCGAGGTAAGTAAATATGGCAGCAGTTTTAGAAGAAGTAAGCACTCTTGATCCCGACAAAGAATATGAAATCGTCAATGGTATCCCGGAGGAAAAAGAAATGGCTGGCGCAGGACACGGCAGAGTTGGTGCTAAGCTTCTGGCAAGATTATCAATGTTTGCAGAGGAAAATGATCTGGGTGTCGTTTATGGTCCAGACACTACATTCAAAGTTGGAGTGAATGATAGATTACCGGATATTTCTTTCGTTGCGATTGAGCGCATTCCTGAAATCGGCGACCCGGAAGGACAGTGGCAATTATCACCCAACCTTGCCGTTGAGGTCGTTTCGCCCACCGACTTCCACGAAAAAGTTATCAATAAAGTGCTGGAATACCTTGAGTCCGGCGTTGCGCAGGTTTGGCTGGTTTCTCCTGAACACAAAACAATTACGATTTATTATTCGCTGACCGCCGTCAAAGTATTGGGCGAAAATGATGTTTTGACTTGTCAGGAATTACTGCCTGGATTTAGTTGCAGGATCAGCGATTTATTCAAGCTGCCCAAACGTCGTTAGTTGCCTGCCGCTGATATTAGCGTTTCAAACCCAGCCTGATTTTGTGGAGACCCCGATGATGAATGCTAAAAAAATAATTTCTCTGCTGTGCGTTCTGTCGCTCCAGCTAAATGTTTTCGCCCAGGATCGTCTCACGGGCAAACCGTTTGCCACGCGCTCCGAAGTCATTGCCCGCAATGGAATGGCAGCCACCAGCCAGCCCTTAGCTACGCAGGTTGCCATTGAGATTCTCAAACAAGGCGGCTCGGCAGTTGACGCAGCGATTGCGGCCAACGCTACGCTGGGTCTGGTCGAACCCGTCAGCAACGGCATCGGCGGTGATTTGTATGCGATTGTCTGGGACGCGAAAACGCAAAAGCTGCATGGTCTGAATGCGAGCGGCAGATCGCCGTATTCTCTCACGCTTGATTACTTCAAAAGCAAAGGCTTGAAATTTATCCCGACGCGTGGCGCGTTGCCTGTCTCCGTGCCCGGTTGTGTAGACGGTTGGTTTGAGTTGCACAAAAAATTTGGCAAACTGCCGATGACGACCATTCTGAAACCTGCGATTGATTACGCCCGCGAAGGCTTTCCGGTGACGGAGATGATCGCTTATTACTGGGAAGTCAGCGTGCCGATTCTTAACAAGTACGAAAACTTCAATGAAATTTACACGCACAACGGCAAGGCTCCGCAAAAGGGTGAAATTTTCAAAAATCCGTTCCTTGCCAACACGCTTGAAAAAATTGCAAAAGGTGGCCGCGACGCGTTTTATAAAGGCGACATCGCACGCACGATTGAGGCTTATTTCAAACGCAATGGCGGATTTCTTAGTGCCAAAGATTTAGCCGACCACACCTCGGACTGGATTGATCCGGTCTCAACCAATTATCGCGGCTACGATGTTTGGGAACTGCCGCCGAATGGACAAGGCATCGCGGCGCTGCAAATGCTGAACATTCTCGAAGGCTATGATTTAAAGAAATACGGTTTCGGCAGCAAAGAGCATATTCATTATTTCACCGAAGCGAAAAAAATAGTCTATGAAGATCGTGCGAAATTTTATGCGGATGCCGCCTTCAACAAAATCCCCGTGAAGAGCCTGATTTCCAAAGACTACGCCAATAAACGGCGCAAGCTGATTGATAACAACCGCGCCGGAAATCATTACGACGCAGGCAATCCGGCCTTGCAGGAAGGTGACACAATTTATATGACCGTAGCCGATAAAGACGGCAACATGGTCTCGCTGATTCAAAGCAATTATTTAGGCATGGGATCAGGCATGACGCCGGACGGCCTCGGCTTTATTCTGCAAAATCGTGGCGCGTTGTACACGCTGGAAGAAGGTCAATTCAATACTTACGCGCCACACAAACGCCCCTTCCATACCATCATTCCCGCCTTCATCACGAAAGATGGAAAACCGTTTATGAGCTTCGGCGTCATGGGTGGAGCGTTTCAACCGCTCGGACATGTGCAAATCGTCCTGAATATGATTGATTTCGGCATGAACATTCAGGAAGCAGGCGACGCCCCGCGCATTGACCATTCCGGCTCTTCAGAACCGACCGGCGAAAAAATGATAGATAGCGGCATCATCTCGCTGGAATCCGGTTACAGCTATGAAACAATTCGTGAATTGATGAAGATGGGACACAAAGTCAATTTTAGTTTTGGCGCTTATGGC
>JANMKB010000184.1:0-9075 GCA_031371805.1 Blastocatellia bacterium
GAGACGTGGATTCAGGTTATTTATAATAGCCTGAGTAAGAAGAAATAGGCAGTGGATGAGCTTAACGATCTTGCTTTTGCACGGTTGCAATTAACCATTTGCCCAGGGCACGGATTTCGTCAGTAAGTGATCCATCGCTGACCTCCCAGGTGCGAGTTTTGCCAGCATCCGTGATGGTGAATTCATAATCAAATTGATCAGGCATCGTCGCCTTTTTATTTTTGAGTTGGTCGGGAGGGAAAGCCTTCTCGACCAACTCTTTTAGTTCGTTGGCTTGTTTAGTCGTCAGGGTTGAAGCATCAACTTCTGCGGTGATGGTGATGCCTGCGAAGCCGCCGGAACGTTCATAACGAACTTTCATAAATACTCTCCAACCTCCTGACTTGAAATTTATTTGGCTTTGATTCCGACTACATCCCAGGCTTCCTGCACGGCTTTCTGTTCGGTTTTGCCGATTCCGAAAAGCTCTCCCGCCACCGCAAAAGTCAGGTTCGCACAATCCTGAAATTGCGAGTTAGGGCGCAACCGATCTCGCAGGGTGATGTACCAAATCTTCCCGGTTTTTTCCCACGCATTGCCACCAATCCGAATTGCCGTTTCATAAAACGCTTTGTTCGTAATGCCGGAGTTAATATGCACGCCGCCATTATCACGGCTGGTGCTGACGAAATTTTTCATGTGCGCCGGCTGTGGGTCTTTGCCAATCAGCGGATCATCGTAAGCCGTACCAGGGTCTTTCATTGAACGCAGCGCCACGCCATTAACTTTTTTCGTAAACAGGCCGGCGCCAATTAACCAGTCGGCTTTGGCGGCGGTTTGCTTTTTGGCGTACTGCTTGACCAGGGAGCCAAACACATCCGACATGCTTTCGTTCAGTGCGCCGGATTGATTTTTGTAAATCAGGCCTGCTTCAAACTGGGTTACGCCGTGCGTGAGTTCGTGTCCGATGACATCCAGTGAAACGGTGAAGCGCTCAAATATTTGTCCATCGCCATCGCCATACACCATTTGCTGGCCGTTCCAAAAAGCGTTGTTGTATTTGGCGTCGTAATGCACCGTTGAGTCCAAACGCATCCCGCGATCATCAATCGAGTTACGGGCAAAAACTTTGGAGTAAAAATCATACGTTTTGCCCGCTCCATCAAAAGCTTCGTTAACGGCAACGTCTTTGCTTTTCGGATCGGTTTCGCTGCGGACCAGTTTACCCGGCAAAGTCGTTTTATTGACCGCATCATAAACCGTGCGACGTTTGACTCCGGGGGAAACGCCCACCGCCGCCGAGCGCATGGCTCCGATGGCAGTTCGTTGTCCGCGCAGTTGGGCGGTTTCCTCCATTGTTTTGTACGCCCATTCGCGTTGGGCGTCGGTTCCATTTTTGACGATATTCCGCAAAATGTCCGGCGGAAGAATGCAATGGTACGAGTGAAATGAACAGTTTCTCATGGTGGTGCCTCCAATTGACTGAATGTAAATAACACGTGAATCGTAACGGGGTCTGAGATTGGGGGATAAATACTTTAGGGGAGAGCGAACTCTACTGCTATTTTAGCGGAGGCGTCAAGGAGGCAAGAGAAAAGGCCTGAACATTTTGCTGTTCAGACCTTTTCTTTAACCGGGTACTGTACTCGTATCAACCCCGTCGCTACGGCTCCGGGTAATGTTAACAGCCAGGCATAAAAACCGGGACGATGAGAGTGCTGGCAGTGACGCCAACCTTATGCAGGCTGCGAATACCTGAGCGTCCTTTCGCATTACGAGGAACCATCAATAATCCAACGGCGGCGGTCACTCTAAACCTGATCGTGCCAACTTGTCCTGAAGGAATGATGCTATTAATTTCCGACGGGACACGCGGAGAGTTTGATGTCAGCGTGGCCGAAGTCTGACAACCATCAGGAATCCAGCGGCTGAAACTGACCGCAGGAGTTTCATAGCCATTGATGACCTGACCGGCCCCAACCTGACCAGCGCCCGTTAAGGTGGTATTCATATCACCGCTCAATCCTGCCAAAACAATCTTTTGATTGGGAATGTCCAGGGGGCTTTGAATTTCTACGGCAAAGCTGTTGGGAGCAGGGAATGTCAGGGTTGCCGATGCGCCATCAGGAGCCAGCGTACAACTTGAAGCAAAAGTCCCGCGAGCGTTTGAATTAATTGCCTCTGCACCATACGCGCCCTGAATATTGCTGGCGGGAATATTAACAAACGCATTGCCAATCAAGGAATTGGCCGTGATGTCGGGGCATCCGGCAGAAGCTCCAGTGGGTTGAATGGCATAGCCGATAATATAGCCGGTATTGTCTGGGTCAATGTCTGAGGCCTTGAAAGATTCCGAGGCGTTTGGACTCAGGCAGATAATCATGTCTGATTCAGCGCAGCTTTGCCCATCCATAAAATAAAGATGAACGCCCACGGTATTCGTGGCACTGACGTTGGAAATCGTGATGAAAGTATCCTGTCCGGCGCTGGCAGTATTTGAAGTGTAATACGGGTAAACCAGCATATATCCGGCCTGTTGATCGCTGAAGGCAGGGGCGGGAAAGCCTGCCTGGGCGGAGGCGGAAACTATAGTTCCGAGCAGAACGATTAGAGCGAAAAATAATTGTGTAAGTCTATGTGAGGTTTTCATAAAACTGTCCTCTGTTTGGTAGTAAGTTTTGGAGTAATCCTTTGGTTGGGAAGAGAAAAATACTGCCTGATGAAAAGGCTTTGATTAACTATTCGCAGTGAAAGGTTAATAAGAATTCCAGTGAGGTTTCCTGCCTGTGTTAGGAGGAAACAGGGGATAAGCTTCCAGGAAGATGTATGCCGAATGTGAGGAAAACTTATCGCTTGATAACTTAGCCCGAAAAGTAGAAAGCGTCAATCGAAAATAAATTCCTGATTTTGGTGATTTTGGTCAACTCTCGGGTGAGACCTGAGTTTATTTGGCGGTCGCCCATTTCCCATACCAGGCCGGATAATCCTGGACGAGCAATTTGGCAGGCGCATTATTGTACCAACTGTAACCCATGCGTCGTTCGGGTTCGATTTCGGCGAGGCTGAATTTAATGATGCCATCACGCCCACAGAAAATCGGGCGATTCGTCGTGAGATCATAAAATCGCGCCCAAACCGGCTCCGCCTTGGCATCCTCAACGACAATTTTGTCATGGCCTTTTGGCAGTGTCGGATCAGGTTTATCAAGCACTTTGATGCCCGTGAGTTTTGCCTGCTCGAACCACACGACAGCGGCTTGGACAGCTTCGATAATTTGGGGCGAAGGCTTTTCAATCTTCATCAGAAAGCGCACGATGCCGACGCTTTCTGAACCGCTGAGTGAAATCTTTTCGTAAGCGCGAGCCGCCGCCGGAGCGAGCGTGATTTCATCATGTTGCGCACACCAGACAGTCTTTTTGCCGTTAACGTTGACCTGCGTTTTCAGAATTATTGCGATCCCTTTTTCGACTGCTTTGGCAGATTTTATGCGCCGCTCACCATCAACAAAATTATAGTCTGGTTGCTGACGCGCAATTGCTCGCAACAAATTCAGGACGCCAACCATGGCATTGTCGTTGTAAGTGATGTATGTGTAATAACCTTTGCGCAAGGGATAATATTGCGGCCAGCCACCATTTTCATATTGTGCCTGGAGCAAATAATCCAGGCCTTTGAGGAACGACGTTTTGAATCGCCCGTGCTTTGTGTCATTGAAAACTTTGGCAAGATATTCCAACTGCGTGAAAGTTGCGCCGTTATCAATCGTGGAATGAGGAGCGTCTTTGTCTTCCAGAATTTGCGCACGCTCCGCCGGTTCCAGCGGTTTCGCCATGTCAACATTCTTTGTCCAGCCGCCATTTTCGCGCTGATAAAGCAGTACATTGTCAGCCACGCGAACGGCTTCATCGCTGTCATACCATGCTGGTTGCTGGCTGAGACATTCGCGCCATTTGAGCGTAGCAGGTTGAGCAGTAAGATGATTACTCAGTAATCCAAACACGGCGAAGATCATGAATATTAACAAGCTTTTCATAAGCATTTCGTGACTCAGGTTTTAGCGGGCGATTAAGCGAATGTTGCCCAAAATGCCTGATGGTTGCGGTTGCACTTTATCCATATCCTGATTTTCAAAACGGACGCCATAACGCAAATTGAGTAATTTATAATCAGGAAGCTTGCGCCCGGCCATAAAATTAATCGCGGTGTTCGCCACCAGAATACGGATGCGGTTCTGGCCCCGTTGCAGCAAGCCCGTGACATTCAACGAATAAGGCGGACACCAAACTGAACCAGCGCGTTTGTCGTTAATATAAATTACTGCTGCATCACGGATCGGAGCGTCAAGCCAGGCCTGCATTCCGGCCTTCAAATCCAGTGGCGGAATGGCTTGCCCTTCTCCAAAATCGAGGCGCAACTCCAGGCCGTCTTTGAGTATTTCCTCAGTCACTGTCACCGCTTTTTGATAAGTCGCCACGCCTGAAAAATAGCGCGTCGTTTCATGTTCTGTCCACGAACGCAATTTATCATTCATCAATACTGGCGCAGTATTATCGCCAAACGAGACAGACCAGCTATTGCTCAAATCAAGCGGAGCCGGAGGCGCAGATGATTGTCTGGCGGGAGCTTTTGCGAGAACGCGATTTGCGAGGATGATGACCCGCGAACCATACGGCTCAAACTCCAGCGGAACCGTGACCGTGCCATCAGTATTACCCTGCATTGCAGTTGGCGCAACGCTGCCATCGAATGGATTCCACAACTCAGCTTGTGTGGCTTGTGCGCGAAAAGTGGCGTTCACGATGTGACGCACGTTGGATGAATTCGCCAAAAAATAGATTTCAGCATTTTCAGTGCGACGATGAATGAAGCCGATTTCGGGGATGGCAGGAGCCAGCGCAACATCCGGTTTAAGTAGTGAATTGAGTTTGCCGCCAAGCTCAGCCGCTTCATTTTTCACGAATTGCGCAGGCGCGTTTAAGCCGCCAAATAATCGCTGTGAAATGGCGCTGATTTCGTTTTGCTCGGCGTCGGTTGCCTTGTAGCCCGGCGCGACTGACGGCAGCCGACGCGTGGCAATCACAATACCTCCCTGCCGCGCAAACTCGTCCAATTTCTTCAGCGTCGCCAGCGGGATACGTTCGACGTTGGGCAGCACGACGGCCCTGTATTTATTGGCTCCGAGCGTCAACGCGCCTTTTTCAATGTGGCCGATTTTGCTGAGTACCTCATCATCAAAAAAATCAAAATTGTAACCAGCCTCCAGAGTGCGGGCGATCACATCGTCGCCGATGCGGTCTTTCAACGCTTCGATCATGTAATGCACTTTGCCGTTGGTGAAACCTGCCCACGCATCATTGTTTGGCAGGTAAAATGCGATGTCGTTGGCGGGTTGTCCCTGGCGCAATAACCAGCTCATTCGTTGCAAATATTGCGTGATGTCGGGCATCACAATCCACCAGGGATTTTTGTCATTGAAAACCGCCGACGCATAAAATCGCCAGCCGGGATATTCAACGCCTTCCGCTGTATAAGGCCAGCCGTGTCCGATCAATTGATTAATGCCCTGCAAAAAATGTAAATCGGCTTCGGCCTTCATATCCAGCGGCGTCGCTCTGAATGACGGCGAATGCAACCACGTCCAGGTCTCCGAAGAAGTCACGTTACGCCCATACAAATGATTAGCCGATGAAGCCCAGCGCGACGCACGCAGGACTTTCCATTGCGGCCCTTCGCCTTCGGACAGGTCATTGTAGGCATTGCTGGAAATGGTCGCCGGAGGGATGCCATAATTCTGAATGCGGAATTTTGTCTGGTGGCGCTGCGCCCATTCATGCACTGGCATGAGAAATCTTTCGTTGAGCAATTCTGTCAGCGTCTGCCCCCAATCGTGCCGAATCGCCGCCGTCTTTGGCCCCATCTCTACGCTCAGCGCAGGCAACAAAGGTCGTAAATCATAGCCGCGCCGTTTTTGAAATTCGCTCAGAAGATCCGGCGTCCAGTCGGAGTTGAAAACTTCCAGACTGTCGCAAAAAATCGCAGCAGGCGGCTGATCGCCAAAGGCTTTGATCAGTGGCTCGCCAACATTTTTCAGATAGCTGTCAATCGCGTTGCGGTCGTAATGATCAAGCACGAAACCTTCAGCACCAACTCCTGCTCGCTTGACCTGCATTCCGGTGCGACTGGAAATAAAAAACATCACTTCTGTCTGATCATTGCTGCCACTCGGCAACCACGCCGCGCCGTCTTTCAAGTCAGTTATTTCGCGGAAGTTGTCCGCCGCGCTTGCCTGATTCTGGTTTTGTGCGAGAAACACTGCCAGCAATTTTTCGCCTTCGGAAATATTGGGAAGCGGAATGCGCCGTTGATTGCTTTGCACGCGCACGCGCTCGACACGCAACCGTCCGGCAGCCTGCGTGATCGGAACCTGTGCGCCGCCGTAAGGCCAGCCGCTGCCTACCGTCAAATCCATGCGTAGCCCGAGTTCACGCGCTTTATCCGCCGTAAATTTCAGCGCATCAATAAATTCTGCCGAAAGAAACGGCAGCGTTTTGATGCCCTTGCTCTCATCATCAAGCGCGACAGGGTAAACCGCCTGCACCTCAAAGCCGCCGATGCCGCCGGCTTTCATTGCACGCATTTCGCGTTCGATTTCCGTCTTTGTCACCGCCGGCCCGAACCACCACCAGCGCATCATAATTTTTGCGTTGTCAGGTGGATTCAGAAATGTACGCTGAAGTTCGTTGAGGTCTGTGGCAGGACGTGGTTGCGCGAAGGCAACCGTTGCGCCGAGTAATAAAAATAGCAGTGTGGATTTGATCATAGAATTTAATTTATGTGGAACATGCGAAAGCTTGCAGAAGCCCGCACGAAGTAAGGGCGAAAAAGCTAAGCCCTTACTGCGTGCGGGCTTCTGCATTTTTACGCCTCCCAGGTTTTCAGCCCTTCGACTAAGCTCAAAAACTCGCTCCGCTTTTTCTCGAACATGGCGAACAGCAAAATAATCGCCAATCCCAAGACGATGCCCGTCACATACCACAACCACGTCCAGCCAAAATTTGCCGAGGCGTGCCAGACTATCGTCAAAATCGAAATCATCAAAAACGATGAACCGAGATAAAGAAACGCTCTGACCTGCAACATAATTCCCAGCAGGACTCCGGCGGCGGAAAGAATCATCAAAACCAACGGCTGCCAGGGAGAAAGAGCGACACCACGCACAAAAATTTCAGCCGTTGAAGAAACGTAAAGCACCGACAACGTGATGTAACGCAGGTTGATCATTTGTGCCGGAGACAAGCGCTCACGATTCAGATAAGCGGCAATCAAAACTGAAACAGCGGCGGGTGCAAGCCACAATTGCGGACGTTCCAGCAAACTGAAATTATCTGTGCGGCTCAGCAAATACCATAACGAACCGTTGGCCGCCAGACACGCCAGCAGGCTGACTCCGAATGAATGCCGCAACGCCGCCACCACCGCGTACAGGATTCCGACCATCAGCAATAAGCCCGAATAATCAACCTTTGAAGCGGCGAACCAGAAGCCAACGACGGGAAATATCGGCAGGAAAAATCCTGTATTCAGCAACGGCTGACCTAAAACATTTTGTTCCCGCCGCCGGAAAAACTCTCCCAGCCCGACGCCCAGAAATGCCAGCACGATTACAACCATGGGCCAATACCGTTGGAAGAATCCAGTAAACAACCAGGGCATCGTCAGACGAATGTGGATGAAGGTGGTCGCCAGTAAAGCTTCAGAGGCATAAACATAACCCATCCGTCCACGCTCCGAAAGTTGTAACGGATCGCTTGCGGCTCGCACCGCAAAATAAATTGCCTGCATGCTCAAGCCAAACAAAATCATTGCGACACAAATGATCGTCCACATCGGCATGGCCACGTTGCCGAAAGAAATTTGCTGGATTACCTCATGGGCAAGCACAAAGATTAAGGCCACAGCCGTGACGCCACACAGCGGACGAATCAATCGTTTGGCGGCGGCGCTCCATTCGTTGGCAAATCGTTTGATGAACCAGAGTCCAATCACTTCAACCACCGCCAGCGCAACGACTAAAATAATCACGAGGCGCGAAATTAAATTGAAATCATTGCCTGGTGGCAGGAATGCCCAGCCGCAGAAAATTGCTCCGCCAATTCCCGCGCCAAAAGTAAAAGTTTGTAGCCACGATCTGGTCGCATCGAATTTTGTGCCACGCGCCAAAAATACAAATGACAACGATTGCAACAGCACCGCCAGCGCCGCAAAAATTCTTTGGCTCAATAAATCAAAGTTGAGAATTATAACTCCACTCGTGCTAACAATTATCGCAATCAAAAGTGAGTTAACGACTACCAGCCAATTGTTTGACGAAGACGCGCGGCGCGGAATTCCCCATGCTTCTGACCATTCAATCAGCTTCGCTTTTTCAGCCCAGCCAAAACTTGTGACGACCGCATAAACAGCCAGACTCATCGTTGCTGCAAAGGTTAATGAACGCCCCGCCAGATTGAATTGATCCAAAATCATGCCCGCTGAAATCAAGCCCAGCACGTACAATCCAGCGACGGCGAAGCTGGCTCTCGCATCCCATAAATTGACGATCATCAGGGCTATTGTCGTGACCAAGCCTGTCCAGTAAAAAACCGAATTGAGCAGCAATGACTCAACGAAAAAATCTGCTGCCAGTGCATTGCCAACCGGGAGCAAGAGACCAACTGTCGCAATGACTGCTGCGAAGTGATGATAAGAAATCAGGCTCTTCTCAGCTTCGCGCAGTGCTTTTTTCTCAAAGGCAAAAAATGCAATTCCCACCAATGCCAGCGCGATAATATTGACGGTGAGCAAATCAAGGAAATTGTTCGGCGACGAAATATTTCGGGTGTAGGCGTACCAGATTGTCACGGCTCCATTGACCAGAAATCCGGCAACGTAGAGATAAAGCTGATCAAGCGTCAGCCTGGCTAAACCAGTAACAATTAAGCTCAGCGCCGCAAAAGTGGCAATTGTCCACCACGGACTGTTTGGCTCAACGCCGAGGCCGCGCCAGCCAAATAACAATGACAACAAGGCAAAAATTATTGTCAGCCGCACGGCATC
>JANMKB010000187.1:0-5053 GCA_031371805.1 Blastocatellia bacterium
AGGTGAATCAATTAGTTTTTCCCTTATGTATTGAGAAACCCATTCAAAAGAATCGAATACGCTGCTCTTACCGCTCCCATTCGCGCCAATCAACAATACTAATTTAGGCGGCGTACTAATACCGGAAAGATCAACGGTCAAATCCGTGAATCGCTTAAAATTCTTCAATTCTATCTTGCTAATGAACATTTCACTTTGCTCCTCGCTCTAAATTCTTCTCCCACACCTTCGCAAATTTCAAAAATACACTGTACGCCGTAAACATCGCAATTATCAATCCCTGCACGCCGTCACGAAAGCCTTGTTTGATGAGATATGTCCGAATAAATGCGGCGATTGGAACAACAAATAAATCTATTGCGTGCACCTGTTTCTCCTGCTTGCATAAATGCTCTGCCGCAAGTGTCGTATAGGAATCCAGCACGTGATGATGTTCGCTTAAATTGCGTTTGGTGTAGTGCAAAAATTCGCCAGGGAGCGTTTCGACTTTGCCAAGCACATGCGCGACTTCGTGCGGAGCTACGCCGTCCCAATAACTCGCGGCTTTGCGATAGAGGCGCATTTGATAATCGGGATACCAGCCGGAATGTTTGATCCAGCGACCTTGATACAGAGTGCTGCGAGCGATGCGAAAGCCATCAGGCAATGTACTTTCATCCATCGTGCGAAGCTTTTCAATGGACGATTTTAGCTCAGGCGTGACGCGCTCATCTGCATCAATCCAAAGAATCCAATCGCCCGTAGTCTGTGCATCAGCGAACTGATGTTTGTCTTTGTAGCCTTTGAATTCGTGATTGAAAACTTTATCGGTAAATCGTCGCGCGATTTCTTTTGTGTTGTCAGTCGAGTCGGAATCTACGATGACAATTTCGTCGCAGAAGGTAATGGATGCGCAGAGATCCGCGAGGTTGTCGGCTTCGTTGTGAACGATGATGGAGGCGGAAATTTTCATGCGCAGAGATCAGCAAGTTTGCTACGTTGAGTCGCTGGAATTTCGTGTTGCTGACAAAATTCAAGATTAACAATGGAGAGCTTCAGATTCAAAGCATCCAGCGGCACGAGGTGATTTTCCTCAAGCGCATCCGTAGCGTTTTCAGCCGTGAAATTCAATGGACAAAAATCAACTTCCAAATTGCCATCTTCGGCTTCGTAAAGTAATGGCAAGCCCTGTGTACGACAAATGATCGGACGCGAATTGTAAATGGAGCATTTGTCCTCAACGAGCAGCGGACAGGCTACGGGATTGCCCTTTGCTTCTTGTTCTAAAATATTTACAGCTTGTTGTTTGATTATTTCCTGCGAGGCTTTCGGCAAAACCTGGATTGCAGATTTCACCGCCGCCGCTTCGACCGGGAAAATTGATAAGTGATGATGACAGCACCCGCTGCAACCGGCGCGACATTCCAGATGCGCCTTGTAACGCTCATTTAGCTGTGCTGTTAATTGGTCAACATCAGCGATGAGTTGTTGGTATTTCATTGCTACGAACTCTGAAAATCTTTTATTTAATCCACTATCTACAAAACCGTTTTCAACGCCTGCCCCGTATACGATTTCTTATTCTTCGCCACGATTTCCGGTGTTCCTTCTACCACAATCTTTCCGCCGCCTTCGCCGCCTTCCGGCCCTAAGTCTATGATCCAATCTGCCGATTTCATGATGTCGAGATTGTGTTCGATGATGATCACAGTATTCCCCCTATCAACCAGTTTTTGCAGCACATCAATCAGTTTGCGCACGTCTTCAAAATGCAATCCTGTCGTTGGTTCATCCAAAATATAAACCGTCCGTCCTGTCGCTCGCTTTGATAATTCTTTGGATAATTTGATGCGTTGCGCTTCGCCGCCTGACAACGTCGTCGCTGATTGCCCCAGCTTCACATAACCCAGGCCGACATCGCTCAGGGTTTGTAATCTGGCCTTGATTTGCGGGATATTTTGCAGCAGTTCCAAAGCTTCTTCGACAGTGGTGTCGAGCAACTGCGCGATGTTCCTGGCCTGATAACGAACATCCAGCGTTTCGCGGTTATAACGCAGGCCACGACAGACTTCGCAGGTTACATACACATCCGGCAGGAAATTCATTTCAATGCGTTTCAGGCCATCGCCCTGGCACGCTTCGCAACGACCGCCTTTGACGTTGAAGGAAAACCGTCCGGGTTTGTAACCGCGTTCTTTGCTCTCCGGCAGCATCGAAAAAAGTTCTCGCAACGGCGTGAATAACCCGGTGTAAGTCGCCGGGTTTGAGCGCGGTGTGCGACCAATGGGCGATTGATCTATTTCGATGATTTTGTCGATGTATTCCAAGCCCTCAATCGTTTTGTGAGCGCCGGGTTCGGCCAGGCTGCGATAAAGTTTGCGGGCAATTGAGCGGTACAAAATATCTTCGACCAGCGTTGATTTGCCGGAGCCGGAAACGCCAGTCACAACTGTCAGTAATCCCAGCGGAAATGTCACATCCAGGTGTTTGAGATTATGTTCCGTCGCTCCGCGCACGATCAGGTTTTTGCCATTGGGCGAGCGGCGCATCTCCGGGATATTAATTGCTAATTTTCCTGCCAGATATTGGCCGGTGATGGATTCTTTGACCTTGATAATTTCGTCAGGCTTGCCCGCTGCGACGATGACCCCGCCGTGTGTGCCTGCACCTGGCCCGATGTCTACAATATAATCAGCGCGGCGCATGGTGTCTTCATCGTGTTCGACGACGATGACGGTGTTACCGATGTCGCGTAATTTTCCGAGCGTATCCAGCAATTTTTGATTGTCGCGTGGATGCAAACCAATCGAGGGTTCATCCAGCACATACAGCACGCCGCGCAATTGCGAGCCGATTTGCGTCGCCAGTCGGATGCGCTGCCCTTCGCCGCCGGACAACGATGCCGAAGGGCGATCAAGCGTGAGGTAACCCAATCCGACTGCCTGCAAAAAGCCCAGGCGTTCACGTATTTCTTTAAGGATGCGTCCGGCAATCAATTCTTCGCGTGCGTTGAGTTTGAGCTTGCCGAATTCTTTGGCGGAATCCTGCAACGTCAGGGCGGTGTATGCGGCAATCGAATGATCGGCAACTTTGACCGCGAGCGATTCGGGCTGCAATCGTTGTCCGTGACACGCCGTGCAGGTCACGGGCGAAATATAATCTTCCAGCGTCGTACCTTTGGCTTCGGTTTCATTACCGCTGGCGATTTTCGCGGCTGATTTGGCTAATTGATCTTCCAGCCATTTCTTCAAGCCTTTCCAGATCGCCTGATATTCATACGCGCTGTGATGAAAGGTGAGCTTGTCGGCAAGGCCGTAGAAAAAAGCATCGTGCGCTTTTTTCGGAAGCTTGCCGAATTCTGTGTCCTGCGGAATTTTGAAATGCCGCGCAATGGCGAGCAATGCTTCACGCAAATAAGGATCAATGTACAAATCGTTAAAGAACGTAATTTTGCCAATTGGAATTGTTTCATCAATGATGAGTTTGTGCGGATTGACTTCGAGCTTGCTGCCGATGCCGTTACATTCTTTGCACGCGCCAAAGGCACTATTAAAAGAGAACGAGCGCGGTTCAAGCTGGGGAATCGAGATGCCGCAATCCACGCATGCCATGCGCTCCGAATACATTTTTTCTTCGCCATCCACGACGGAAATGATGACGATGCCCTCGGTTAATTTCGTCGCGGTTTTGACGGATTCTTCCAGGCGTTGCGCGATGCCTTCTTTAATCATCAGCCGATCAATGACAATTTCGATGGTATGATTTTTGCGTTTGTCGAGCTTAATTTCTTCGTCGAGTGAGAGCATCTCGCCGTCAATGCGGGCGCGGGTGAATCCGCTGTCACGTAATTTGTCGAGTTCTTTTTTGAACTCACCTTTGCGCCCGCGCACAATCGGCGCAAGGATCATTACGCGCTCGCCCTGCGGCAATTCGCGGATGCTGTGAATGATTTGATCTGTAGACTGCCGCGCAATTGGCGCTCCGCAAAGATGACAATGCGGATGCCCGATGGAAGAAAACAGCAGCCGCAAATAATCGTAAATTTCCGTGACTGTGCCGACGGTTGAGCGCGGGCTGCGGCTGGTAGTTTTTTGCTCAATCGAAATTGCCGGCGAAAGCCCTTCGACTGAATCCACATCAGGTTTTTCAAGCTGTTCGAGAAATTGCCGCGCATACGCCGACAGCGATTCGACATAGCGCCGCTGCCCTTCGGCATAAATCGTATCGAACGCCAGCGAAGATTTGCCCGAACCGCTGAGGCCTGTAATTACTGTTAATTTATTACGCGGGATTTCAACATTAATATTTTTGAGGTTATGTTGCCGCGCTCCACGCACCGTAATCTTTTCGATAGTCATATAGATAAAATCGGCGAATTATTTGCTTTATATGTAAACAATGAATATTAGCGGACAGGAAGGGGATGAGCAAGCGGAGGCGATTTTGCCTTGTTTGATTCAGGCGGTCACTGTTACTCTGACAGCGCAACGAGTACAAATATCAGAGAAAATATTATGATAGAAAGCATTCACATCAAAAACTTTCGCGGCATTCAGGACGGCAAAATTGATAAATTCAGCAAGATAAATTTGCTGGTAGGTCCGAATAATTCGGGGAAGTCGGCGGTGTTGGAGGCGATTTATCTTGCCAATACAGCCAGCCAGCCAGCGACTCTTGAAACAAAGAATGCGCGTTACGACGCCCTAACCGGAAATAGAGATTTATTGGGGTTTGACCCCTTGGAAAGAATTTGCAGTAAGCACTTAAAATCCCCGACAATTAACCAAACTGCCGGGACCATACGGAAAAAATGGAAGCAATCAGAATTTACCTTGTTCCCTCAAACCGCGCAAAATCTCGAACCGTGTAAAGTTGCTTTATGTTCTGTAGAGCCTAAGAAAGACAAGACGTACAAAAACGCGGGGCTTAATTTGACTGAGATTGCAGATGAGATTGATTGGCAACTTGATAATGGTTTCGTAGATGAACCCCCTAACACAGGGAGTGTTATCCTGTTCTGGGAAAGCTCTCTAACTTACTATCAGGCAAAAGAATCTGCTTGGTTCATAAAAGG
>JANMKB010000672.1:0-15739 GCA_031371805.1 Blastocatellia bacterium
ATTATTGCGCGAAGAAAATTCATTAGCCTCAGAAATTTTGTATGAACGTGGTATTCGCCTGACCGACATTCGCGGCGAATTATTACGACAATCAGGGCGCGAACGCGATTCGGTATTGCGCAAAGAAACGCCGCATCTGTATGAATTCAGCCGTGATCTGACGGAGGCGGCGCTCGAAGGCAAACTTGATCCGCTGGTGGGACGAGCCGATGAAATTGATCGCCTCATTCAAATCCTTTGTCGGCGCACGAAAAATAATCCAGTGCTGATTGGCGAACCAGGCGTCGGCAAAACCGCCATTGTGGAGGGACTGGCGCAGCGAATCGTCAATTTTGAAGTCCCTTCGTTTTTGTCAGACAAGCGTATCCTGGCGTTGGATTTAAGCCTGGTTGTCGCTGGCACAAAATATCGCGGACAGTTTGAAGAGCGCATGAAAATGATTATGCGCGAGTTGATTGATAATCCGCAGTACATCATTTTCATTGACGAATTGCATACGCTGGTTGGCGCCGGTTCAGCCGAAGGCAGTCTGGATGCGGCGAACATTTTGAAACCAGCACTCTCACGCGGCGAAGTGCAGTGTATCGGGGCCACGACGCCGGCGGATTTTCGCAAATCAATTGAAAAGGATCGGGCGCTGGAAAGACGCTTCCAGTCAATTAAGGTTGGCGCACCAAACGAAGCTGAGACGATTATCGTTTTGGAAGGGATCAAAGATCGGTACGAGGCGTTTCATAATGTCAGCTTCACAAAAGAAGCTATTGAAGCCGCAGTCTTTCAATCAAACCGTTACCTGCCTGATCGCTTTTTTCCCGACAAAGCGATTGACGTGATTGATGAGGCCGGAGCCAGCGCGAAATTAAAAGTGCAGCGCGAGCGTGGCTATCAACCGCCGCCGCCGCCACCGCCGCCAACTCTGCCGCGTTATCGCGGTGATCGCAGTTTTGACCGAACCGTTGAACGCACCCCTGAACGAGGTTTTGAAAAAGGACTGGACCGCAATTTTGAGCGCAGCCTGGATCGTGACTGGCGCGAGCCGCGTTATCAATCTCCGACGCGCCGGGCGGGCAATTATCCCGAACCTCGGTTTATGGATTCGATTGATTTCAACGAACCGATTATTGAAATTACCAAACTGGATATTGACGAAGTAATTGCGCGCTGGACGGGGATTCCGATTGCGGCTTTGCAGGAAGAGGAAAAGGCCAAACTGTTGCGCATTGAAATAGAATTACATCAGCGGATTGTTGGTCAGCAGCAGGCGCTTTCGGCGCTGGCACGAGCTATTCGCCGTTCCCGGACCGGACTGAAAAATCCCAATCGTCCGGTTGGCTCATTTTTATTTCTTGGCCCTACCGGAGTCGGCAAAACTGAGGTGGCACGTTCGCTAGCGGAATTTTTGTTTGGCTCTGAACGAGCAATGATCCGGCTGGATATGTCGGAATACATGGAAAAACATTCGGTGTCAAAATTGATCGGCTCGCCGCCAGGCTATGTCGGATACGACGAAGGCGGGCAATTAACGGAGCGGATTCGCCGCAATCCTTATTCGGTTTTGCTGCTGGATGAAATTGAAAAAGCGCATCCCGATGTTTTTAATATTTTGTTGCAGGTGTTTGAAGACGGGATGCTGACGGATGCTTTCGGGCGCACCGTAGATTTCAAAAATGTCATTGTGATTATGACCTCGAACATTGGCGCACGGTTTATTTATAAGCGCGGTTCCGTCGGATTCCAGGATGAAGGAGACGCGGCGCAGGAAAGAATCGAAGCGCGCGTGATGACTTCGATGCGCGAAACATTTAACCCTGAATTCATCAATCGCCTGGATGAAATTATTCTTTTTGAGCCGCTCACGGATAATGATTTATTACGCATCGTTGATTTGCTCATCGCGCAAATGAATCGAATGTTGCAGCATCGCAAGCTGGAAATTCAACTGACTGAAGCGGCGAAACAATGGATTGTTGACCAGACGTGCAATGATCGCAGCTACGGCGCACGACCGTTACGACGCGCTCTGCAAAAACATGTCGAAGACCCGCTTTCCGAAGCGATCATTCAAGGTCGCATCGGCGGCGAATCTGTCGTTGAAGTTTTTCTTGCCGGGAACGCGCTGGAATGTCGTCCCCTGAAAACTCAGGAATTGCTGGAAACCGAAGAGGTTTTAATGGGCTAATTGGTTTTGGTAAAACAGTTTCGCGTTTCGGGTTTTGGGTTTCGAGGAAATAATGTAGCTCGTTACCAACAAATTATTTGTGCGCCAAAAACGCGAGGCCCAAAACTCGAAACGCGAAACTAAATTACTTGACGTTGATCTTCACTATATTGCTAAAAGTCCCGCCGTTTGCTGTGAGGTATAAAGTGATTTCACCTGCGGCAGCCAGCCCGCGTGGCAACAGCAGATTCACCTGATCTACTCCGACAAAATTTGGTTGTGCACCGGCATACGCAGCATCAACAGGCAAATACGCTGAATTAACATTGAAGTACGCCGTGACCGGATTCGCCACCGTGTCCCATCCTCTGAAGCCGGTTCCAAACAAGACCAGGAAAACTTGATCCGTTTCCGGCCCCAGATCAATCGGGATCGTCACGAACTTTTGTTGCGTCGGGTCGAAACGTCCAATTGCCTCAAAAGACTGTGAACCATTGGCGCGGACACGCTGAACATAGGCGGAGGGGACTCCGGTTCCGGTCGAATCCATCGTAAATAAACCAAACGCTGTAGCCGCAATTTTGGCGGTGGCGTAAGAACTAATACCATCGCCGTTTTTAATGGTCACGTAGGCCCAGCCGGAGGCCGTGCCAGCGGGAACCTGGTAATTGATCTGGTTCCTGCTCACGTAAAAAAGTGGCGCGGGTCGTTCCACTTTCAAACTATCCAAAACCTTAACTGTTGTCCCGCCCAGCATGGTTGGCAGTGGAATTGTCGCGGCAGCGGCCTGAATTGTGGATAACGCCGGGCCGAAAATACTGGCAATCGCTTCCGGTGCATGTGCCTTAACCAAACGGAAATCAGCGGCTGCAACACTAGCATTATTGATTGGTTGCGAACTGCTGGTGTAAACGCCGCCCAACGAAGACTGTCCGGCAAATAAGGTCGTACCGATCAGGGCTAATGGGTTGGCACCAGGTAAGCCGAAACTTGACGCACGCCAGGTTGTACCATTATCGGTGGAGACGCAGACGCCAAAGGGGGTTCCGTCAGGTTCCGTTCCAGCGGCGTACACGGCTGAATCCGTCGGCGAAAACAGCACACTCAGCACACTTAGGGGCAGCCCCTCCAGCAACTGCCAGTTCATGCCATTATTGGTCGAGCGATATAGTCCGTTAAAAGTCGCAGCCAGCAGCGTTGCGCCATTGACAGCCATTGAGTAAACCAGCGCCGGCGGACTGAGCTTCAAACTGGCATCCGTCCCGCCCGTGGCTGTCCACGTCGCCCCTTTGTCGGTGGAGCGATAAATGTGGCGGGATTCATTAATGACGACGACTCCGGCGGCATACAGATCATTGCCATTGACGAGCAGCGAATAAATTTGTCCGCTTGATGAAATGCCCGTGTTACGCGCCGTCCAGGCAGTTCCGGTCATGGAATAAAAAACGCCGCCACCATTTGTTCCGGCAAAGAGGTCGGTCCCGATGACCGCAAGCGCATTGATCACGCCATTGGTGATGCCCGTATTCGCTGCCGTCCACGTTGTGCCATCTGTCGTGCGAAAAATGCCGCCGCCATTTGTCCCGGCATACAGCGTAGTGCCACTGAGCGCGAGCGCCCGCACATCAAGCGTCGTCAGGCCAGTGTTGGTCTGTGTCCAGGTCACCCCGGAATCGGTTGTTTGCCAAACACCGGAATTTGTCCCGGCATACAGTTTTGTGCCGCTGACCAGCAGGGCGCGGACTTTGACATCGGTTCCTAACGTCGTTGTCGTCCACTGTCCCGGCAGCAAAGTCTGCGCATAAGTAGTCGTCAAATTACAACTTAGAAAAAGAAAAATAAGTAAGAAAAATGGTAAAACTAAACTTCGGGGTTGAAATACTTGATACAAGGTAAAATCTCCTTTGGCGATAAAATTATTGCTGAAAATTTCGCTAAGCGGCTAAGTTCAGTACCACGAGCCGTAGCGAGCGGGATTCTTAAAGCTGGCAGCTTGTCGGCCACCTGCGCCACATTTTTATTGGTGGTGGTGAAACCACGAGCCATAATTGCTGTCAGGTTTCTACACGATAGAAATTGACCTGCACATTATGCACTGACCGAACTCTTTTTGCCTATCCGCATGAAGGCGTGCCAAAGATTAGGCTGGTTACAATTATCGCTGGTATTGGGGAATGTGGGTGCGACGAGTGGAAGCTCAAAAAAAAACAGCGGACGGCAAGTCAACTGACAGGATATCAATTTCCCCTGGTACACAGGCATCCTGCCTGCGAAAAGCGAGTCGGCGAGCTTTCTACTGGCGTGAGACACAGGTTGCCTTGCTAATTTTCTCCTTTGCATGGGGCAGCAGCGTTGCTTCCGCTTGCCGCTTGAGCAGGCAGGATGCCTGCGTACCCAGGCTGGGTTTACACTTTACTCAATGCTACTTCCCAGCTTGCGAATAATTCTTTCAACTGCTCTTCAAGCTGTGAATATTTTTCGCTGAGTTCAGACAGGCGAGCTTTATCGCGGGCAATGTCTTCAGACGAAAGCTGGGCGGAGATTTTTTGTAACTCCGTTTCTGTCGCATGAATTTTCGCTTCTATTTCTTCGGGGTTTGCGCCTTTGGCTTTATTTTTCTGGTTTGGTTTTGCGGCGGGTTTGGGCGCTTGTTTTTTTTGGGCTTCGGCTTTGCGCTGAGCTTCGGCGGCGGCTTTTATGGCGTCGGCTTCATCGCGTTTGGCCTGGTGATGAGCGTCGTAAAATTCGGAATAGCTGCCGTCAAAAAACTCTACGCCGTCGGTGCCGAAAAACAAAATCTTGTTGGCAATTCGATCAAGAAAATAGCGATCATGGGAGACAGTAATAATTGTGCCGTCGTAATCATTCAGAGCGGCTTCGAGAGCTTCGCACGAAGCGATGTCCAAATGATTGGTTGGTTCGTCCAGCGCCAGCACATTGACGCGGGAATAAATTAATTTCGCCAACGCGAGGCGGCCTTTTTCTCCGCCTGATAAAACTGAGACGAGCTTGAAAACATCGTCACCGGAAAATAAAAATCTGCCGAGAAAGCCGCGCAATTCTCCGTCGGTTGCGGTCGAGGCCGCCACAGTACGCAATTCATCCAGCACCGTATTGCGATCATCAATCATCATCAGACGCTGATCGTAATAGCCCGGCTGGACGCCGCTCCCCCAACGCGCTTCGCCGGCAAGCGGCTGATGCTCGCCCAGCAAAGTACGCAACAACGTAGTCTTGCCCGTACCATTCGCGCCGATAATTCCGAGTCGTTCACCGCGTCTGAGGGTCAGCGTGATGTCAGTCGCCAAAGTACGCGTGGGAAAACCGACAGCAACTTTGTCGAGAATTAAAACTAAATCTCCGGTCCGTGCCGTGGGTTTGAGCTTGAATTTTGCGGTGTCAGAATTCGCCACATTTTCAATGCGCTCAACTTTTTCAAGCTGTGTGCGGCGTGATTTTGCCTGCTTCGTTTTTTGACCAGCCAGATTGCGGCGAATGAAATCTTCGGTCTTCTCGATCATATCCCGCTGCTGCTCAAAGGCTCGTTGCTGAAGCTCGCGCCGCTCTTCTTTCAGGATCTGATACTTCGAATAATTTCCCGTGTAACTTTCGATCCGTTTGTTTTCAAGATCAAGGATACGATTGACCGTGTGATCCAGAAAAAAACGGTCGTGCGAAATGATGATATAGGCGGATTTGTATTGTGAGAGGAAATCTTCGAGCCATTCAACGGCCTGCACGTCAAGGTGGTTTGTCGGTTCATCCAATAGCAAAATATCCGGCTCCATCAACAACATTCGCACCATTCCCAAACGGTTTTTTTCACCGCCTGATAGCGCTGCTGAAGGTTTCTCAAAATGTTCTTTCTGGAAGCCAAGCCCCTGTAAAATTGTCTCGGTGCGGGCGTGATAAGTGAAGCCACCGCCGTGTTCATACGCGTGTTGCGCTTCGCTGTAATCGTGCATGACGCGATCAAATTCATCGCCTGTGACTTCGGCCATTTGATGCTCAAGCTCGCGCATCTGAGCTTCGAGCGCCTGCAATTCGGCAAAGACATCAAGCGCGGCATCCAGCACGGTTTGTGCGCCTTTGAAATCCACATGCTGCGCCAATACGCCATAACGGAAGCCACGCATTTTTTCGATGGTTCCCTTATCGGGCGATTCGGCCTCGGAAATCATGCGCAGGATCGTAGTTTTTCCAGTTCCGTTACGACCGACCAGTCCCACGTGTTCGCCGGGGTTGATTTGAAAACTAACGGAGCGCAAGACCTCTTGCGCTCCGTAGGATTTAGAAACTTCTGCTAATCGAAAAAGCATTTATTTTTTAGGTGTCGTGGCCGGACTTGCTGAAGCCGCTGGTGCTGCAACAGAGGCGGCGGGTGAAGCCGGAACAGATGCCGCCGGTGAAGTGGATGATTGAGCCGCTGGTGCTGCTGCGACTGGACGTAACACACCTAAGCTGTTTGGATTTTTGACCAGATCGGCAACCAGGTAATTTTCGACCTTCGCCTCATCGCGTGCCTGCGTAACCAAAGCAGAATAAAGCAGGCTGGCGCGTTGATTACGAATTTCGTCAGTCAATTGCTTTTTAACTTCGGGGTCTTCCAGGGAGAGACGTTTGGTTTCGGTGCGCTTGCCGGTCATTTTAAAAATATGCCAGCGACCATTGCCTTCCCGCAGCGGCTCGGTGATGTCGCCTTCTTTCATCGCCATGATTTTTGCGGCAAACTGACCAAAGGATTGTTGAATTTGTTCCATTGCAATAAAGCCTAAATCTCCGGCCCGATTGGCGCTGGCGTCTTCTGACTGGCTGCGGGCAACCGTGGCAAAATCACCGCCGCGTTTAAGCTGCGCATAAACTTCATCAATCTTCCGTTTCGCTTCGGCTTCGCCTTTGGCATCGGATGGAACATTTTGTTGAAAATTTTGCGCCGGGTCAACGATGATGTCAGAAAGAGCAATGCCAGCCGCTGCGACGGGCGGATTCGCTTTGAAAAAATCCTCGACTTCTCGATCAGAAACTTTGATCTGCGTGCTGATATTTTCCTGAAGCTTTTTAACGGCCAGGCTCTTACGAATATCTTCTTTAAATTCAGGCTCTGTCTGATTCGTTTCCTTGAGACGTTTTTGGAAAGCCTCTTCCGTCATGCCGCTTTCAACTTTGCTCTGTTGAATATAGGAAATGATGTCCTGTTCAGAGGGCAGGAGGTTATCTTTTTTGGCGCGCTGGAACAGAATTTCATTGGTGATGAGACTGTCCAGAACTTTCAAACGCGCCGCCGCCAATTCCAGCGGGGAAAGTTGGGCAAGCTGGGCTTGTTGCCCCTGGGCCTGCTCAGTAGTCACACGATCAACTTCGGCAATCGTGATTTTGCTGCCATTGACCAGCGCCGCAGATTCACCTTTGCCAGCCGTGGTTGAAGAGGTTGAGCCGGTAGATTGACAGGCAGAAAAAGCTAACAAGCCAAGGAAAAACACTAAAATCGGGGTTTTGAATTTGGGCACTGTAAATTAACTCCTATGATAAATTTGCAACAAACTTTTTGTTTGTCTGGTAGCGTTGCAGATGGTCATTCAAGCGATGTGAAAACAACAAGTCCGTTTCTCACAAAGCAAAAAAATTGCGGTCACTACGCGAGGGCGACGACTTCAATCTCGACGCGCACATCGCGTGGCAAACGGGCCGCCTGAATGGTCGAGCGTGCCGGGCGATTCTCGCCAAAATGCTGGGCATAAATTTCGTTCATGGCCGAAAAATCATTCATATCAGACAAAAAGACGGTCGTCTTCACAACTTTTCCCAGTGACGCGCCCGCCGCCGCAAGGACAGCTTTGATATTCTGAAAAACCTGTTCGGTTTGTTCCTGAATGCCACCTTCGACAATTTGCATTTTTGCCGGATCAAGGGGAATTTGGCCTGATAAAAAAACCAGCCCATTGGCCTTGATCGCCTGAGAATAAGGCCCGATGGCCTGGGGCGCTGAATCTGTGTGTATTTGCTCCATGATATTTTCGCTCAACAATTTGCTTAGGGGTAATTTGTAATCTTACTGCAAAAGAAGGAATGAGGTAAGCCCACTTCAATTATTCTGCCATTGCAGGTTTGCGCGTTCGACATCTATGACCCCATCGACACCTTTCAGTGCGCTGATAACGCGCTCCAAATGTTTCACATCACTGATCTCAACAGTGATGTCAATTTGTGCACTGCCATTATCGAAAACACCGGCCCGCGCATCACGAATATTAGTTTTAATGTCTGCGATGGCGGCTGTCAAGGCAGCCAGCATCCCCTGCCGATCTTCGGTAATCACGGTTAGTTTGACCGGATCATTTAACGCCGCGAGTCCCTTACCGCCCCACTCAACCTCAATGATGCGTTCCCGGTTAACAAGCAGGTTTGCCGCATTTTTGCACCGTCGCGCATGCACCGCAACGCCTTTCCCTCTGGTGATATAACCGATAATTTGCTCGCCTTTGATCGGGCTACAGCAAGGGGCACGATAAACTGCGACATCATCAATGCCTTTGACTAAAATCCGGTCTTCGCCAAGGCGCAAAGCCCGCTTTACTACATCACTAACCTGCTTAAAAGTCGAAGGTTTACTTTGCTCAATTTTCTCCATTTCAGCAGGCGAAATGAAGCGCAGGAGAATCGTGCGCGGCGTCAGTTTGCCATAACCAATTGCCGCGAGCATATCTTCCGTTTTATGAAAACCATGATCGCTGCAAATTTTAGGCAACTGTTCATCTTCCAGGATTTTTTTGGCTTTCAGCTTAAAGCGCACCGCCTCTTTCTCAAAAATCTTGCGGCCTATCTCAATGGATTTTTCGCGTTGCTGCTCGGTTAACCAATGCTTGATTTTATTGCGCGCTCTGGACGTGATAACAAAATTCAACCAGTCGCGGCTGGGGTGATGCCCCGGCGTCGTCATAATTTCGATCACTTCGCCATTGTGAATCTGGTATTTCAGCGGCACGATCCGATTGTTAATTTTTGCGCCGGTGCATTGATTGCCGACTTCGGTGTGAATGGCATATGCAAAATCCACCGGAGTTGAGCCACGCGGAAGCTGGATGACTTTACCTTTGGGAGTGAAGGCATAGACCTCTTTGGGGTAAAGATCAATTTTCAAGCCATCCATGAACTCGCGTGCGTCGGGTACTTCCTGTTGCCATTCCACCAAATGTCGCAACCATTTGAAGGTCTCATCCTCGCTGGTATCTTTGAGTTTGCCCTCTTTATATTTCCAATGTGCAGCGATCCCTTCTTCGGCAACGCGGTGCATTTCTTCGGTGCGAATTTGCACTTCAAACGGTTGCCCTTCATCACCTACCACCGAGGTGTGGAGTGATTGATAGAGATTTTCGCGGGGGGTGGCAATGAAATCTTTGATGCGTCCCGGAACCGGATGCCAGTGTTGATGAATCGCTCCCAGCGCCGCATAACAATCACGAATATCTTTGGTAATTAGCCGCACCGCCAGCAAATCATAAACCTGATCCAGCGTGATTCGTTGCCGCTTCATTTTCAGGTAAATACTGTAAAGGCGTTTGATCCGACCTTCGATAGAAACTATTTCTACTCCTGTTTCCTCCAGGGATTTAGCGATGCGCCCTTTCAATTCTTCAAGAAACGTATCTGAAGTTGAGCGGCGTTTTTCAATTGCTTCCTGAAGTTTTTTATAAGCATCCGGCTCAAGATATTTGAAAGACAAATCCTCTAATTCGGCCCGAACTTTCCCCATCCCCAGGCGATGCGCAATAGGCGAGTAAACATCCAAAGTTTCCTGGGCAATTCGTTTACGTTTTTCCGGCGGCAGATGACTCAGCGTCCGCATGTTGTGCAGGCGGTCGGCTAATTTCACCAGTACTACCCGAATATCCGTCACCATCGCCAGCACCATCTTACGAATATTTTCGGCCTGTTGCTCTTCTTTAGAAACTTTACCGAGGTTACTGATTTTGGTTACGCCATCAACCAAGTGAGCGACTTCGTCGCCAAAATATAGCTTGATGTTATCAACGGTGGTGAGCGTATCTTCAACAACATCGTGCAGAAATCCGGTGCTGACCGTCACCACATCCATTTTCATATCGGCCAGAATGCCTGCCACTGAAAGAGGATGTATCAGATAAGGTTCACCGGATTGACGTACCTGATCCTTATGTTCGCGCGCCGAAAAAATATAGGCACGACGTAACATATCCAGATCACCATCCGGGTGATAACGTCCAACTGTTCGGTAAACATCCTCAAAGCGAATCATAATGCAGCATTATAACAAGTTCGGTGGGAACCCGGGGATAAGAGCGAATATAAAAACAGCCAGTATCAGAAAATGACTGATACTGGCCGCTGTTTTTTGGAGCCTGTAAAATTACCAGCCTCAAGTTATTTCTTCTTAACGCCCTCAGCTTCTTTCTTTGCCGCTTCTGCTTCAGCCTGGACTTTAGCGGTAGCCGCCTGTTCTATCGCAATTTTTGCTTCTTTTTCAGCTTCCGCCACAAACTTTTTACGATCTGCGTCATTGCTGGAAGCTTTTTGCTTTTCGCGCCACAGCAGGCTCTTATAAGAATGAGCTTCACTGTATTCAGCCTTTTCAGCTAAGGACTTGTCAATATTCTCAAACGCATTCGCCAGACACTTATCAAATTTCTCTTTGTCCGGGGCAAAATAAAAATTGCGCGCATGAAATGGATCAGAAGTCGACTTCTGCTTATCTTGATAGCGCGTGGATTGGTCGTAAGCGCACTGCCAGTCCTTGACCGCCAGTGAATAAAAAGTCTGCGCCTTGATGTCTTTGGAGGTGCATTCGCCCATTGTCCGCTTCAACAACCATTCACGCTGGACATCTGGTTGTTTCAAATCGTCACCGTAGATCGTAGCGATATACCCAATGGCATTATCCTTAGTTTTACAATCCGTGGCTTTCTCTAGCGCATTTCTATAATACCCAAGGGCCTGATTAGCAAGTTTAGGGACATCACCTTGATCAGCGTTACGGATTTTTTTATAAGTAACGGCCCCCAGGCAAACCCAAACTTTAGGGTCATCCGGGATCAACTCTGAGGCACGAGTAAAGAACCCTACAGCCTCAGTTGTTTTCCCCTGATTGTATTTCAGGATGCCCTGATTAAGTCTGTCTTTTCCTATTATTCTGTTAATCGGCCCACACCCCGAAAACGAAAGCGCAGAGCCAGTAATAAGAACTAAGCAAACACCATTACTAAAATAACGTGAAAGTTTCATTTTGGGGAACTCTCCCTTTTGGCAAAATTTATAATGAAAACGGCACTGGAATAATTACTCATCCAGTCCCTCCAGTTGCAGACCAATCGGCGAACCCTGAGCCTGTTTAATCACGTCAATGACATCCACCACTGCGCCATACTTTGTCGCACTTGGAGCTTTCACAAAGACAGCTTTACGATCTGCCGGACGACCGTCAAGAGCAGTGTGAAGTAATTGCGATAAATCACTCAAACTTTTAGCGTCTGTTTGATTTAGCTTAAATCCACCTCCACCTTTTGGAATGGAAACCACCAGGGTTAAAGGATCAGGTGGGGGAGGAGTCACGTTTTCGGGCGGCTTCTCTGGCACTTTAGCTTCAAATTTGTGTGGCTTTTGCGGGCTGATGACCATAAAAATAATCAACAACACAAGTAATACGTCAATTAGTGGCGTAACATTAATATATGGAACGGCACGTGTTGTACCGCTGCCTCCTGACATCGCCATATCAGTATCTCCTTAAAAAAACTTAAATTATTTCTTCGCCTCTTTTTTCTTGTCGGCGACTAAACCTATTTCATCAAATCCCGCTTCCCTAATAGCATCCACCACGGTTACTATTTCTCGATAAGGGACATTAATTCCACCACGAATGTAAATAACGTGGGGGTCACTCGGCTTAAGTAACTTTTCATCACGTTTAAGCCGTTCAATTAACCTGTCCTTACCTACAATTAAGTCCTTCTTAACGTAATAGGCTCCGGCATCGGGGATAGATACAACGATCGCACTATCCTTAATTATGTTCGGGTCTATGTCAGGATTGTCATTCTTGGGCAAGGTCAAGTTAACGCCAGATTGTAACATTGGCGTGATGACCATAAAGATGATCAACAGTACCAACATAATATCAACCATCGGCGTGACGTTGATTTCCGATTGATATCCCGAGCTACCACCACCAGACATTCCCATAACAAATCTCCTTAAATGCTAGTGAAATATAATTGAATTTCTCACAACCCGCACCGGAACAGAAACCAGAGCATATTTAAGGCTTTGACTCCTGCCCACAGTGCTTTTAGGAGGATCCAATCTTAAAGACTTACTTTCGGTTTTTTCGCTTAACGAAAAAGTCAATCAGCTCAGCCGATGAGTTATCCATTTCAACCGTAAAGTTATCAACCTTGTTGGTAAAATAGTTAAACGCCCAGACCGCAGGCACAGCCACCAGCAGACCGAAAGCTGTCGTAAAGAGCGCTTCCGAAATACCACCTGCGATAGCTGCAATACCAGCTGATTCAGCGTTTCTCATTTCCTGAAACGCATTGATAATACCGATAACAGTACCGAACAAACCGACGAATGGTCCAGTCGAACCAATCGTTGCCAAGGCAGACAAACCGCGCCTGAACTCAGCAATCTTAATGGCCTCAGCACGCTGTAAAGCGCGCTTGGAAGCTTCCACTTCTTCACCCGAAATATCGCCGCCCTGATGAGCCTGAAATTCCTGTAAGCCAGCATTAACAACCATCGCAAGATGGCTCTTTTTGTACTTATCAGAAATACTGATTGCCTCATCAATGCGTGTATTTTTGAGTGCCTGTGCAACCTTTGGGGCGAATTCACGTGATTGTGAACGAGCCGCGCTGTAAGTCAGATAACGCTCAACCATTACCGCAATTGAGAAGATAGACATGATAAACAGAACAATCACAACGACCCAGGCGATCCATCCCATCTTGCGGAGCATTCCCACAAGTGAAAAGTCAACGTTGCTTGCTTCCTGTAAAATCACGAGGCCAAAATTAGTAGCCATCATCCAAATGTGACCAAGAAAAATGATCATAATGTTTTAGAAACCTCCATTAAGGGTTGTTTTTAGGTAAAAAATATCTCTACTCAGCCTTTAGCTAAAGAGCGCATCAAGGCTAAAAAACAACTCTTACCTCACATCAGACACACGAAACCCACAAAAGTTCCGATCTTATTGCAAAGTAAAGTTGAAAGTCAGAATTCCCTGAACCTTAACCGCCTGCCCTGAAAGCTCAGTAGGTTTAAAGGTCCACTGCCTAGCCGCAGCTACAGCCGCTTCTCTTAAAAGGGGGTGACCGCTCACAGCTTCAGCGGAAACAACACGCCCTTCTTCTGAAATAGTTACAGCAACCTGCACTGCTCCCTGCGCACGAGCAGCTTTAGCAATAGGCGGATAAGGCGGTTGCGTTTTCCTAATGGCATTCCCCTGCAAGACCCCACCAGAAACTCTTTGCGTTGCCGGCTTGGGTGGTGGTGGCGGCGTTGGAGTTGCCGCCGGTTTCGGTGGCGGCGGCGGCGGCGGCGGCGCATCATCGCCAGTACTACCAGCAACGCCATTCGCAACACCGGATGGCGGACCTGTCCCACCCGCAACCGCTCCAGCAACAACCGGCGCAACCCTAATAGGCTTAGGCTTCACGTCCACAGCCTTGGGGATTTCTTTTGGTGGAGTCTTGGGCGGCACAAAAGCAGTCGCTACCTCAGGAGTTTTTTGTACAACAACGACCTCTGCTGGCGGTGGCGGTGGCGGTGGCGGTGGCGGTGGCGCAAGCAAAGTTGCAGCATCCGCTGTTTCAGCCAGATCAATCTTGAAGTGTGTAATACTCCAAACCAATCCAATTGCTAACGCTAAAGCGTAAAGCAACCCAGTCACCATTGTAAACCTTCCAGATCGATGATCTTTTTTCCCAGTTGTTGATTCAACAAGTTGATCGAACATTGCCTTCTAATGACCTCCGTTAACGGAATGCCGATGGGTCAAAGCAGATTTATTCAGTTTTGGACTTTGACGATGTTTCTATATACTACCTGGAGTGAAAACTCACAAAGATAGCGAAGCATGGAAACTTCTATAACGAGCGAATAGCGAAAAAAATTTCAGCAGTAAATTTAGCGAGAGAGCTTTCCTGCCGGGACGACCATCCCTATGCCTCCCTCACGATCTAATCATAAAATCATAGCTTCAAAATCTTATCCGAGGTAGCGTACCAACACTGTTTTCCTAAAGTTAAGAATTGTAATTTCTCTTATCTTTAGCAGGACAATCCAGCGATTATCCAGACAAGCAAACAATGATTTAGAGTTTCCTGAGTTACCAGCTACTTCTTAATTTGAATACAACTTGAAATTAACCTGATGACGGGTCAGCAACGAAATGAAGTCTACTATCTGACTGCTGCATAAGTCAAGCGCCCCAGGATGTATTTCTTATGCGGCTTAGACAAAAAAGCAAGAGATTTTTTACGCATAAGGGCAGCGACCAATTTAAGGCAGGAGATGGCCATATTAACTTTTTCGTAATGCAGTTTCATCCGTACAAAGGTGATTGAACTGTACCTGGCAAATGCTAGTCCTAATCACTCAGGTTATCAAATCTCTAGCGTCCAGCCGATGCCGGGCGTCCCTTCTTTGCTTTCTTCTTTAATGGGTGTACGACAGTTCCAGTCGTACCAGTTGACGATGAAGCACCAGTCGTTACTGCCTTTGCAACACCTGCTGGAACGCCCGCAACTGCGGCTACAGGGGATAACAATTTATTACCAAAGTGTTCTTCCCACCACAACATAAAAGGGCTGGCGATATAGATTGAAGAATAGGTTCCGATGATGATGCCCATAAACAGACACCACGAAAAACTCTTCAGCACTTCGCCGCCAAAAATAACCAGCGCAACGACCGTCAGAAAGGTTAAGCCCGAAGTAATAATTGTCCGCGACAATGTTTGATTGATCGCATCATTCGATATTTTTTCCAGTGGTTCGCGCCGCTTCATCTTCATCATTTCGCGGATTCGATCAAAAATCACAATCGTGTCATTCATCGAATAACCAACCAAAGTCAGCAACGCTGCAATCACGGTCAGATTAAGTTCCAACTGAAAAATTGAGAACAAGCCCAGCGTAATCAAAACGTCGTGAATAACCGCGATAATAGCCCCAATGCCAAAGCCCCACGATTTGAAGCGAAAAGCCACAAACACCAGCATTCCCAGACAGGCCAGCAGCGTCACATAAACAGCACGATTGCGTAAATCAGCGCCCACCTGCGGCGACACAGCTTCCGCCCCGATCACCTGGGCGCTGGGATCATTCAACAATGGCAAGGCGTCAAGCACTTTCTTTTTGCCTTTATCAACGTCTTCAGTAGCTATCGAATCTGTCTTAAATTCACCACCTGTCAAGTTTGGCAAACGCACCAGGACTTCATTTTTAGGAGCCTGACCAACCGTAGCGCCAACCTGCTGTAGCACGATTGCCGCGCCGGGAATTCCCTGTTTTTCAATTGCCCCGCGCAATTTATCCAAATCCG
>JANMKB010000189.1:0-7766 GCA_031371805.1 Blastocatellia bacterium
CGCAAAAATCTTCCAGGTAAAGAACGGGACGGAAATACTGGCCTTGAAACATGCCACGCCGCTCACAACCGCCGCGTTTTCACCTGATAATCAGTATGTGATAACTGCCAGCCGGGATAGCTCTGCCGCCAAACTCTGGCAGGCTACAACGGGGAAAGAAATAAAATCTTTTCGTGGTCACAACGGAACGCTGTGGGGCGTTGTTTTTTCTCCCGATGGTAAGAAGCTGGCCACCACTGGCGATGACAGCGTAGTAAAACTTTGGAACGTGCAAACAGGGCAGGAACTGAGTACCTTCAGAGGTCATCAAATGCTTGTCACGGCGCTTGCGTTTTCGCCCGATGGTCAGACGCTGGCCACCGGAAGCTGGGATAAAACTATTCGGCTCTGGCCGGTATCGGCTGAACGTCAGGCGGATGAGTTTACCGGCCATGAAGATGTTATTCGCGCCCTCGCGTATTCGCCTGATGGCAGGCAAATCGCCACGGCTTCCGACGATCAAACCATCAATCTTTGGGATGCCGATTCGCACGAAAAGCTGCGGACGCTGAAAGGTCATACTGACAAAGTAAATTGCCTCGCGTATGCGCCCGACGGAGCCATGCTCGTCACAGGCAGCGATGATAAAACTATCAGGCTATGGGAAACGAAAACTGGTCATGAAGTCCGCCAAATCGAAGGATTTCCTGATCAGGTGCGGACCGTCGCGTTTTCCCCCGACGGCCAAAAAATTGCCGCCACAGGATTCGGGAAGATTGCCAAAGTCTGGGCGGCAAATTCCAGTCAGGAACTTTTTACCATCACAGGTTACAAAGATTTCATCTTTCGTGTGATCTTTGCGCCGGACAAAAAGATGCTGGTCTCAAGCGGCGATGATGATTTAATCAAATTCTGGAATGCTGAAACGGGCCAGGCATTGCAGCACCGCAATATTGGTAAGCCTGCCGGACGCTTGCTCACCTTTTCGCCGGATGGAAAACGTCTCGTCATTGAACATGGGCGCAACAACTTAAAATTATTCGAGACCAGTTCAATGCAGGAATTGCGCACCTTCAAAGGCCATACGTCGAGAATCATGGCCGTAGCTTTTTCCCCTGACGGAAAGCGATTGGCGACCGCGAGCGAAGACGAAACCGTCAAATTGTGGGACGTAGAAAATGAGCGCGCCTTAGCCACCATCAAACCAAAGGCAGGAAAAATCTTCGCGCTGGCCTTTGCTCCTGATGGCACAACTCTGGCAGTCAGCGGTTCTGACCACACGGTAAAATTATATCGCGCCGCCACCAGGTAACGGCAATGAGGAAATAAAGGCTTAGCGGGTAGCTGTCACGCTGCAAAAAAAGAAACGCCTGCCTGCCGCGATCAACGACAGACAGGCGTAAATTGTAAAACGTTTAGCTTAGAAGTTAAGCTTCACAGCAATCTGTCCAGATCGTTCACCTGTACGGACACCATTCGGAATACCAAAGCTATTCACAAGTGTGCCGGTTCCAGTTGCGGGTCTGATCGGGAATCCGGTTAAGCCGAAATTCGTACGGTTGAAGATATTAAAAAACTCCGCACGAATCTCGAAGTTAATGTTCTCTTTAATCCGGGTACGCTTAATAAAGCCCATATTGTCATTATAGGCATTTGGATTGCGCAATTGATTCAGGTAGGTGGGTGAATTACCTAACTCAAATGTTCCAGGGATGCTGTAAAAATCGTTATTCAACCAGTTGGTTGAAATTGTACGATCATACACACCTCCGACCAAGCCTTTGCGTGGGTCAAGGTCTTGTCGGCTAATCCCCGTCGTAATGGCTTTTCCATTCACGATGTTGACACGCTTACGACCGTAGGCAAATCCCCAGTTAGGATAAGAATTTGTCTGCGCGTTAAGCAGAATCAACTGTCCAGCCGTATAATTCCCGACAAATGAAACCGTCCAACCACCCAGCAGGCGATCAACGAATCCATTGCTGTTAAGGAATTTCTGACCTTTACCAAAGGGAAGGTCAAAAGCCATGACTAGGTTAAAGATATGCGGGATGTCCGTGTATTGATAACTTTTCTCGAAAGCCAGCACACCCTCCTGACCGAGCGTCGGAATAGAACGGTCGGTCTTGGGATTACGATTGTTTGAATCGCCTCCCGTTTGTGAACCAGAAGCGTTGGTTAAGGATTTCGACCAGGTGTAGTTACTCTCAACAAAAAAATTGCCGAAACGCCGATCCAGTTTGACCTGTAATGAATCATACCAGGAGCTACCGACTGGATTATATTCATCACTGACTGGGCCATTGATATGTGGATATGGACGTAAGGCACGCGCCAGTGTTGCGCCTGTCGTCGTACTTGACTTGCCCCAATCCGCGATGAAATTCGGATATGGTGATTTGTAGCCTGCGGCGACAACTGCCGGGTCATCAATGTACTTAAACAATAAACTATCAAGCGAATAAAACTTTGGATCTAAAAGATTCAACGAGAAGTGGTTTGCTGAAAGACGTGTACCGCGATTGCCAATGTAAGCAACTTCAGCCACGAACTTAAACGGTAATTCACGTTGGAATCCCAGACTCCAGTTTTGGAACCGAGGAGCCGTGCCTGATTTCGGGCTGATGTAATAAATTTCATCAGCGGCATTACCAGCCGAAGGACTCACAATTGGTGGCGCCAGGAAGCTGGCAGTCGGTGCAAAACCATTGTCCCAGTTCGCACCACCAACACCACTCGCGGTGGTAGCAAAACCAGTCGCACAGCGAATACAGAATCCGCCCATTAAACCATTACCTGCCGCATAATAAATTCCGTATCCGGCACGTAACACTGTCTTCTGATCAAGTGACCAGGCTAAGCCAAGACGTGGGCCATAAGACGATTTGTCAATGATGCCAAAGCGATCTTGCTTATTACACCCCGGACAGTCGCCGAGGTAAGCCAGGGCGCCTTTCAGACCTGAGCGCGGATCGGTCAGATTTGGATCAAAGGAAGTAAATGATCCCACCGGGTTCGTTTGACGAGGAGTGGGAAGTTCGTAACGCATTCCAAAATTCAAAGTGATATTAGGACGGATTTTCCAATCTGTTTGCGCGTACCACGCATTGTAACCAAACTTCGCGGAGATACCCGTTCCGTTGTAATTTCGCGAGGAGGAATTTGTCAGTCCTAACAGGAAGCTGGCGAAAGGATCACCCCCGCCATTATTGGCGGTTTCGTTAGCAGCAAAGTTGAAAACGCCCTGGACACCGGCGTCATCAAATGCACCGGATGGCAGCGGCTCACCCGTCGTCCGCATTTGACGATGGTCAGCCCCAAACTTCCAGTTAAAGTTTCCTCTGACCCAGCTATAATCAGCCCGGAAATGATAAGTATTATTGAATTGTGTACCATTTGTTTTGGTTCCATTCGTGTCAGCTAATGCTTGATACACACCGCCAAAGGTAATCACCGGGAAGGCATCAGAACCTACCTCTGTAACACCTTTCAACCCAAGCTTCTGTGGCCACCCTTTACCAACACTTGGATTTTCAAAATAACTACGCAGCTTAGTTATCCCGTAGCTCAAATGCAGATTCTGCGATGAACTGATAATCCAATCGTAGCCCAGGCGCGCAAAAATCGGTTTATTCGGACTAAAGGCGTTACCATTATTACCAAATAAAGGCCCCGGTAATGGCCCGGTAACGACACTACCAATATACTGCGACGAGTAATAACCATTCAACAGATGCCGCGCACCAATATTCTGATTGATTTTAATACTCCACGAATCCTGCTTATTAACGCTGGTCGTCGTCTGCAAATAATTCGCCGTGAGATTTCCGTTCGTTGGAGCCGGAAGTAAAGCCAGGACATTCTTACTGACATTACTAAATCTGTTCGCCGGAATAATGTTACCCGGAAACGCTAATTTGGTAATGGGGTCGTAAATGATTTTATTGGTATATTCAGAAAAATCACCATTACGAAGCTTCACTGTTGGCAAGGTGATAAAACTTGACGATGCAGACGAGCGACGGAAATTATCCGTAGTGAACAGGAAAAACGTTCTGGTCTTGTCATCGTTATACCCACCAAGCGGTCCGAAAATCTTCTTCGGAAAATAGATCGGTCCCCCAAAAGTGGCGCCATAATTATTACCGTGAAACGATGGCTTTTTGAAAATCGGATTGGCAACAGTTGAGTTGGCCTTGCCTGCCCACGAAGCAGCATTGAGGGCGCTACTCGTATGAAAGTCAAAAACATTGCCGTGATATTGATTGCCACCTGATTTCGTCACAAACGATTCGATGCCACCGCCCGTGCGACCATATTCTGCGGCAAAGGTATTGTTGATCAGTCGAAATTCTCCGATAGATTCAAATGCGGGCAATCCGTTGAAAGCCACGCCACCTGATTCCGGGTTTGTCATATTTGCGCCATCAAGCAAAATTTCTTTGGAGCGACGTGCGCCCCCTGAAATTCCACCTTCAGCACCTGCGCCGTTCACAACGCCAGGCTGCAATCCGACAAACGCCTCAATGCTGCGCAGTCCGCCCGCCGAAATCGGTGCATCATTAAAAAGCTTGGGTGCAAAACTCACCCCCACTTCGGTAGTGGCGGTATTTAATTGCGGCGTTGTATCTGTCACCGTGACGCTCTGGCTGACATCGCCGACTTCTAATTGCATATCGGCAACAGTACGGTTGCCAACCGAAACGACAACATTGGAACGCGTCAGCTTTTTAAAGCCAGCTTGTTCAATCGTTACCTTGTAAGTGCCAGGATCAAGTCTGGGGAAAACATACAATCCTGAAGAGGTTGTAATAGTTTCCAGCGAAAAGCCTGAGCGATCACTTTTAGCAGTGATTTTTGCTCCTGCTAAGATTGCACCGCTGGCATCAGTTACTGAGCCTGACATTGATCCACTGTCAAGTTGTGCAAAGGCCGCACTGACAAGGAAAAGTAAACTTAGGAGCGTAATCAAATGGCGGAATACTTTCATTGCGTCACCTCGTTGATAGAAATTGTTGCTGGTTAATCCAGCTAAGCTAGTAAGGGCAATTTTCGTGGGAATTGCATCAGTCCATAAATCGTTTTTATCGTGGCAGAGAGTAGGAAAAATTTACACGACTGTCAAGGGAGATTTGATCAACTGGTAAGACTATTACAGGCAGTTCGCAGTTCACGGATTACAGTTCGCAGTTCGCAGTTTTTGTCACTTACGCTCTGAACTGCGATCAGCACACCGCTAACTTCTTTGTGCGAACTGCGAAGAACCGTGAACTGTAATCCGACTATTATTTCACCGGCACAGCATCTTCCCATTTACGCCATTTCATATACCCCGTCCGTGGCGCAGCGCCATCCAGTTGCAACCCGAAAGTATTTGGCAAAGCCTCCATCAACACCTGATCACGGTACAGAATTTTTGTCATTGTCGTCGCTGAATACGCCACGTTTCCATCCGCAATTCTGGCGAACAAAAATCCGGCATCAGTCTCGAAATCGCCGTATTTCACTTTGCCAGGTTTGTATTGATAACGCGGACGAATATTTTCACGCGCTAGATCCATTTCCAGATCAAGTTTCACGCACAGCATTGATTTTGTTGCACCTTCAGCAATTTCCAGCGCGACTGCCTGACCTGGCTTGTCGGTTTCGAGCAGGCGAAAATTGGGCAACAGCTTTCGCGCGTCTTCGCCTTTGTTATGAGGAATCAGCAGCGACACAAAATATTCTGTGTCGCCTGTTTTATAGGAACTTGAGACCGTTTGAAAAATTCCCTGCTCATCCTGAAAATGGCGCGTTTCTTTATATGTCCCGATTTGTTTGCCGAAAGTATTTTCAGGAAAGTGAAGGAGCAAGGCTCTGTTGTTCGGCAGGATGTCGGTTTGAATTTGATCGTAAAATGTATCAAATGAATTGGCATCCTGACTCAAAATTTGGCGCGTGTGCCAGAGGTTCGAAAAGGTGAACCAGTCGCCGCGTAATACCTTGATCGCGTCAATGACAATCCAATAATTTTTGTCGCGCACCCACGTTATGACGCGGTCTGATTGATAGCCCATCTCTTCATCAATCACGCGGGTGCGGCTGTAATCAACGGCCTGGAATTTCTGGAAGTCAATTTTCTGGGTACGGACTTTGCGATACGCGCCTGAATTTTGGAGGAACGAAAATAAGTCCTGCGTTTTGTCGCGCTTGTTTTTACGGGCGACGACGCGATTGTGAAAATAATCGGCGCGCCACGCACCATTCGGCCCGCTCGGCACATCAGGACGATAACCGCCATCGTGCAACAGGACAGCACCGCCGCTCATCAACAACGGAATACTGTTTTCGTCGGCGTGACCGTGGTGCATTTTCTCTTCTTCTACGGATAAATTTTGCCGCAGGAAATCACGTCCGAGTAAACCGCCATCGCCTTCGTCACGATAATTGAGCAACATAAAATTGCTGCTGCGCTCCCAGCCATCACGAAAAACAATTTTCTTGCCGATCATATCGTCCAGCGCTTCACTGCTTACATTTGTCGGAGCAATCGGCTTGATCGAATCATCCGCCCAGGCATGCGCTTTGGTGAAGTACGAGCCATAGCCAGCGCCAATATCATAACTGTCGGGCGCAATTTTTAATTGTTTCGCATTGCGTTCAATCATGCGGCGTGTGAGTTGTTCGGCGAAATATTTATAGTTTGGATTATGGTAAAGCGAGGCGGCCTTTTCATAAACCGGGACGAAGCGCAACGCGTTTCCCTCGTTCCAATGCGCGTCACCAAAATCAGCGACGTTGCCGTGTGGCGTGTAAAGCTGGATGAAGTAATCAAGGTAATATTTGACCTGTGGAGAGGACAAAATTTCCGGTTGCCGGCTGACCTCCGCATAAGAAAATAACGCATACAACCAGATCGCGTGATAACCCGTAGCGTCCTCAATTTCCCATTGTTTGGCGCTGTCACTCGCCAGCGTTTCCGCCAACTGTCGCCATTTTTTTGCATCGGGATGCTGCGCCAGCGCGACTGAGCCATAATACAAACTCTCCGCTCGCAACATCGCTCGATTGTGCGCCCCCCATTCCGGCATATAAAAAATGTGATTCAGGCTAAAAGCCAGATCGCGTTCAATTCTGGTGCGCGTCGTGGCGTCATAAACGCCGCTGTCACGCGTGTTCATGTAAGAGCGCATGTAAGGCGGCATCACAAAAAAATCTGTGATGGCCGGAACGCCGTTGCGATATTCGATGCGCCGGGATTGAAATTCATTCGCGTATTGTTCGCGCAGATCAACTACGGAAACGAGCAAATCACGCGCCTGCTCCGCATATTTTTTATCTTTGGTTTCGAGGTACAAGTAACCCAGCAAATCCGCCAGATACACCGGATTGCCCGGCGCAAGGTAGCCGAACAACTCAAAATACTTAGGATTCTTTTTCCAGTCTTCGATGACTTTGGGATTCGTTTTGATGCCCTCGTCGGCGGCGCGTTTGATTAAGTTGAGATATTCACTTTTGGTAACCTGCGCGTGAATTGTGAAGGTGAAGAGACAGAGAAATATTATTCCCCGCGTGAAAGAAATATACATTAATAATCCTTAGTGAGAACTGGCAATTAACCCCGTCGCTCCGGCTTCGGGTACTTTATCGGTTTAACCTTCAATCCTTCCCTGCTGCGCATTCCATTTAATTTTGCGCTCCTGTTTATAGGCCAAATTACCGATGTGCGCGGCGCGGGCGCAATCCACTGCAACGCGAATATTTGCATTCGGAGTGGCGCGACTCTTCACACAGTCCAGGAAATTGCG
>JANMKB010000693.1:0-20561 GCA_031371805.1 Blastocatellia bacterium
CGCCCTGCAAAACTTCCGGCACCTTGCCCTGTTGAATTTTGAGCGCCAGACCTTCAGCAATCGCCGTTTTTCCAACGCCCGGATCACCCACATAAATTGGATTATTTTTACGGCGCCGACATAACACCTGAATCGTGCGCGTGACTTCGGCTTCGCGTCCAATTAACGGATCAATGCGGCCCTCAGCCGCACGCTCAATTAAGTTTGAAGTGAAGGCTGCCAGCGGATCGCGCACGGGAAGTTCTTCCTCTTCTTCGTGCCTGTCCGGTTGTGGCAAAACGGATTCCCGCTCGCCATCGGTTTCAATTTTCGAGACGCCGTGCGAAATATATTTCAGCACATCCAACCGCGTGACGCCTTCTTTTTCGAGCAGGTACACCGCAAACGAACGCTTTTCCTGATAAATCGCCGCGAGGATATTACTGCCATCAATTAACTCCTGACCGGAACCCTGTGCCTGTAATGTTGCCCGTTGTAATACGCGCTGAAAAGCCGGCGTCTGATCAGGCAAACGATCTACGCCCGGCGGCAATTGTTCGGTTCTCTCGACCAGAAAAGCTTCCAGTTCACGGTTGAGTTTTTTGATGTCGCCACCGCAATGCCGAATCACTTCGCGGGCGGTGCGATCCTGCAACAAGGCCAGCAGGATATGTTCTAACGTCAGAAATTCGTGGCGGCGGTCAACCGCTTCATTAAAAGCACGGTTCAGGGTTTCTTCTAATTCTCTGGTAAGCATAAATACAACTTGTGAATGATGTCGTGAATAAATTTTTAAATTGTCCGAACAGCGTGTATCTTATCACGCAAAAGCTCTCTGCTAAATATAACCGTGATTAACCTGGATAAATTGAAAGCGAAAAATTTATGCGACTCCCCCGACAATTCGCCGCCACCGGATTAACTCTGGTGCTGCTCAGTTGCGCTTTAGCTTTTGGGCAGGAAACATTCTCAAAAAAAGATTTTGAGATTAGCGAAGGACATTTTCACGATGGCTTGGGAACATACACAGAACTTGTTTTAGCGAATGCTTTGATTGCACAGCAAAAACTGACGCAGCCGCCGTTTGATGCCACGCGCAGCCGCCAAAAAATGCAGGCGGCCATTGATTCCCTGCCCGACTTGCATCCGAGCCGAACAATTTTTCAAACCGAAATCGCCAACGTTGAAAAAGCCGCTCCCGTCGGAGCCGCTGAAATTCTGAGCCAGGCGAGGGGAAATTTAATTCACGTGCGCCATACGGCGCTGGAATTCGCCAACGCGCATGCGGGCGATTTGCAACTGGAATTTTCTGATCGTGCGCCGCTGCCAATTTCCGTCAAAACCGATAAATCCAACTGGGTCGCCGTCGCCGAAGGCCAAACGCCGGACATCGCGCACAAATGGGCAGAGCGATATTTTCGCGTCTCCGAACATGAAATGAATGCAATCCTGAAAGAATCTGGCTTTGCGTCACTTGCCGAAGCCAAAGCTGATTACCTGAATATTGCCGCCGTAGTTGCGCAAATTTTAATCTCTAAGCTGGAACTGAAAAATTGTCAGCCGACCGATTTCAAATCTGCTCAGGTCGGAAATATTGCAGCAGCAAAATATTTATTGCGCCAGCTTCGCCACTACAAACACGGCAACGACAACAGCCGCGTAATTATTTTTGATCGTAAGACTGGTGGTGTAAAATGGGATTCGTTGCTGGATGCGATTGAGCTTGAGTCATTGACCGCTGAGCAAATTTCCTTTTTGCCCGCCCATCCACGCAAAGGTCATCGCATCGCTTCAGAGTTCGGAATCAAGATTGACGGGCAAACAATCGTGTCATTTCAAATCAAACATAAACGCGGGAAAGCACGCGGGACAGACCGTCAAAATGAATTCAGTGATATAACTACGCGGCTGAGAATTTAGCTCGTAAATGAAAGAGGAAATCGAATGTCTGACAAAAAACCAACTATTACAACGCACATGGCACGGATGGCAATGAACAACGACCCTGAAATACGCACCTGGGTCGAGCAATGGCTCAAAAATCGTGAGCGAGAAAAATACCTCGCAACTGGAGCGGGTGAAGATACATTCGATAATCATTGGCTCTACGTGAAACCTGAGACGATGCACGAAGGCGCGGTTGAAGGATATACGGCGTATGTGGAGCAGTCGAGAAAAAAGTAGTATTTTTGGAATGGGGCTGAGTCAATCACTAATACCAACGCCAAATTAGGGGACAATATGGGCTTACAATTTGAAATTATTGAAGGAAGATTTCACGATGGATTAGGAACTTATGCCGAGGTAAGTTTGGCAAATGCTCTCATTGCAATTGCTGGAATTTCTCAGCCTTTTTTTGATGTGACCAAAAGCAACGCGAAGATGTTAGAGGCAATTTCAGCATTGCCAGACGAACATGGATTAAGTAAAGGCATTTTCAAAAAAGAAATAGAAAATATTGAAAAAGCTTCACAGCGAGGAGCAGTCGAAATTCTTCTTCAAATGCAAAAGTCACTCAAACAAGTTCGCCATGTCGCAAGAGATTATGCAGATGCAAAAGCTGGGGATTTAATTTTGGAATTTGCAGAACAAACTTTTTTGCCTTTATCCGTCAAGACAGATAAATCAGGCAGGGCGGCTGTAGCTGAAGGGCAAACGCCTGAAATTTGGGCAAAGTGGGCAAACCGATATTTCAATGTTTCTGAGATTGAATTCAATTCAATCCTTTTATCGCTAAGTTTTAATTCTCTGAGTGACCTCAAAACTCATTATTTAAATGTTTCAGAAGTAGTTGCTTATATCTTGATACAGAAACTTGAGGTTACAGACTACCAACTTAATGATTTTCGCCACGCAAAAATTGGGAATATTGCAGCAATAAAGTATTTATTTTATCAACTCCTTCACTACAAAACAGGTAATGATTCCAGTCGCGTAGTTGTTTTTGATCGTACTACTGGCACAATAAAATGGGAATCCCTTCTTGATGCGATTCCCATTGATAATTTGACATCTGAGCAAATTTCTTTACTCCCATCTCGCCCTCGTAAAGGGCGCCGAATTGGATCAACTTTTGGAATAAAAGTTGACGGAAAAACAGTCGTTACATTTCAAGTGAAACATAAACGCGGTGCTGCTCGTGATACAAAACGAAGAGACGAATTTAGCGACATTACAACTCGCTTGCAGCTTTGACCGCTCTCACATAGTGAACATACTCAATTGTTGCGTCTTTTTTATATTCACGCCCATTATCAGCCTTGAAGCGATTGTAATTCGTCTGAAAAATTTGGGGTGTACCGCGTAAACTGAGAATTTTTTGTAGCTCTTCGAAACTCAACACACCTTCGTCGTTATAACTCACAAAAATGTGTTTTGCCCGTGCCTTGCGAACTAAGTTTTCCATTGCGCTGTATGCGGCGTCCTTGCGGCAGTAATCGCTTTTCGGATATTCGCGCAGGCCTGTCACGCCTTTTAATACAGGGTTATCGTAAGCCGCGATGGTTTCCAGCACATGATAATTTGCGCCGTATTGACGATGGTTGTAGGGCGGATCAAGGTACAACACATCACATTCAATTTTTTCAACCAGGTCGTTAGCATCTTCATTCCAAGCCTGACAACCGCGCACGTGATTTGTTAATTCCAGAGGCTTTAATCGTAGCGGTATTAAGGCGCTCGCCTTAAATTTTTTCAGGTATGCGCCGTACACGCTGGCAGTGTTAGCGACCTTGTCTATGGCTTCGAGCAACGAACACAGCACGTAAAAATATTCCTGCTCCGTCAACAATTTCTGCTCGCGCCATGCTTCAATTTTGGCGAATCGCATCCGTCTTCTCAGCATTTTCCGTCGTGTAATATTGCCTGTCACCAACCGGAGAATAATTTTCTGTGATGAAACCAACTTGCCCTGGCAACGCATTGATAAAGGCTAAAGCTTCCTGAGCGGGATCGCCGAGCAATGAACGATGCGCAGCAATTTCTTTTTTAAATTTGCGCCGCAAGCCTGCAAAATCAGGCGTTTCGTTAATTTCGAGATATGCCTTGTTCAGCGTGTAGGCGTAATACTGCAAATCGTTGGCGATGACTTTAAATCCTAGGCCTTTGAAATGTCTGCCAACTGCGCCTGTACCGGCAAAAATATCGCAGAAAGTTTTTTCCGTTCCATCTGTAACTTTACGAAAAACGTGTTCGAGAAAAGGGAGGAGTGTCAGCTTCGATCCGATGTAGTTCATTTGCTTAAAATTCGGGTTGCTTCGTTGGGAGTAGCCTCATATCATACGCGTCAGTTATTGATTATAAAAACCAGGCATTATGAAAATACGACCTCTGCTGACAGGAATTTTAATTTGTTTGCTCGCGGGATGCTGCCTCGCACAGGAAAGCTCCGGCTTTTGGCGCTGGCAAAACCCGCGTCCCCAGGGCAATCCGTTGTATGCGATTCATTTTCGTGATGAGCGTAACGGCGTTGCCGTCGGACGTGATGGCACAATTTTACATACACACAATGGCGGCCAGGAATGGAATACCGCTCGCAGCCCCGTGCGAACGCCGTTGTACGGCCTGGCATCTTTAGGGCGCAAACGCGGCAAGGCGTTTGCGGGTGGTGGCGAATTGTGGATTGCGGTTGGTGCGCGGGGTGCAATCCTGCACTCACGCGATGATGGAGCAACCTGGTCGGAGCAACGCTTAACGACCAAAACAGTTTTGTACGCGGTGGATTTTGTCAGCGAAAAACGCGGCTGGGCGGTTGGGTTGGAAGGAACAATTTTAAGCACAAAAGATGGCGGCGGAAAATGGCAGATTCAAGCAAGCGGCGTCCAAAAAACTTTGTCCGCGCTCGCATTTGCGGATGAAAATCATGGCGTGGTGGTGGGCGCAGATGGCACCCTGCTTACGACCGAAGACGGCGGCGCAACCTGGAAAATTGCCAACTCCAACACGAAAAATAATTTGCTTGGAGTGGTCGCGCCAACGCCAACGCAATTTGTCGCGGTCGGGGCCAGCGGCACAATTTTGTTTAGTAAAAATGGCGGCGCAACGTGGCAGCCTCAGGCAAGTAACAGTTCGCGCGATCTTTACGCCGTCGCTTTTCTTGACGGTCAGCACGGAGCCATCGCCTCTTCCGAAGGAATTATTTTGCGTACTGACAATGCTGGTGAAAAGTGGGAAGCGCAAACCACAACAGAGCCACAGATTTTCAGGTCCCTCAGCTTTATTGATGAAAAGCGCCTCTGGGTTGCGGGTGAGGCAGGAGCGATTTATATTTTCGATGGGGCGAAATGGATTCCACAAAATCAGGGTTGGCAAAAAGCTTTATCGGCGGTCAATTTTGTAGACGGAAAGCGGGGCTGGACAGTGGGCAGCAACGGCACAATTTTGACGACCGACAGCGGCGGCAAATATTGGAATTTGCAGGATTCAAAAGTCGAAGCCAATTTGCGCGGCGTACAATTTCTGGATGACAAGCACGGCTTTGTGGTCGGTGAGCGCGGCGTCATCCTGCGCACAAACAATGGCGGCAACGAATGGGAAGTGCTTGCCAGCAATACGGATCGCAGCTTGCACAATCTTTTTTTCGTCAGTGAAAAAGAAGGCTGGATTGCCGGAGAAGCCGGCTTGATCTGGCACACCGAAGATGGCGGTACCACGTGGAAACCGCAAAACTCAACCACGAAAGCCTGGCTTGAAACAATTTGGTTTACGGATAAAAAACACGGCTGGGCAGTGGGCGAAACAGGGACAATCGTTGTGACAGCCGATGGCGGCGAAACCTGGAACGCACAGGAAAGCGGCACACGCCACGGTTTATTCGGATTGCATTTCGTGAGTGAAAAAGAAGGCTGGGTAGTTGGCGAAGACGGCTTGATTTTGAAAACGAATGATGGTGGCGAAAATTGGCTGGTACAAATCAGCAACATCACCAGCCATTTGTTAGGGGTGTATGGCGTCAATCAAAAACGCGTGTGGATTGTTGGCCTGAACGGCTTCATTTTGTCAACGACCGACGGCGGCAATACCTGGAAACGCGATTTAAGCAGCACCAGCACGCCGCTCCGCGCAGTATTTTTCAAAGGTGATGACGGCTGGACAGTTGGCAGAGACGGCGCGATTTTGAAATATGCCGGGCTGGGGGCTGGCGAATTAAAAACTGTGTTTGGAAAGGACTAAATGCACAGCACCGCAAATATGACGAATAATTTAGCTATCCGCGCCGCTACATCGGCGGACACCGTACTCTTAAAAGAATTAGGAGCGAGTACCTTCCGCGAAACTTTTGACGGCACGACTGCGCCCGAAAACATGGACGCATATATGACTGCGGCGTTCACGGTGGAGGCGCTTGCCGCAGAATTAGCCGATCCAAAATCCTCTTTCTTCCTCGTTGAAAATAATCAGGAAGCCATCGCTTATTTAAAATTGTACGTGGGCGGAGCGCCTGCTTGTGTCAGCGATCCACAGGCGATTGAACTGGCGCGTTTGTATGTGAGGCAAAAATTTATTTCGCAAAAAATTGGTGCGATGTTAATGCAAAAAGCTTTGGATGAAACGCGCATCAAAGGCTGCCAAACAATTTTCCTGGGCGTGTGGGAACATAATGAACGTGCCAAAATTTTCTATCACAAATGGGGCTTCAAAAAAGTCGGTGAGCATATTTTTCAAATGGGTGACGATCCGCAAATTGACTGGTGGATGGAACGCAAATTATGAATTTATCGTATTGGCCTATCATCATCATTGTGGTCGGCGGCCTACTTTATCAGTTCGCGCAAAAATCTTTAGCGCCAGGCATCAACGCATATTTTGCAATTATTATTGCCTATACCGCAGGCATTATTTTGTGCCTGCTGAGTAATCTGATTGCTCCGGCAGAGGGTTCGTTGCTGGAAGCTTTCAGGAAATCCGGTTGGGCGGTGTATGGCATCGGTGTGGGTGCTGTCCTGGTCGAAGTCGGATTTCTCGTAGCCTATCGTCAGGGCTGGCGTCTCAGTCTTACTTCCATGCTGGTCAATATGATTATTAGTATAATTTTAGTGCCGGTTGGTGTTCTGTTCTATAAAGAAAAAATTTCTGGTTGGAATGGGCTCGGCATTTGTTTTTACTTCGTCGGATTGATTTTGATCTCGAAAAAATAATCGCCACAGAGGTCACAAAGAATATTTTAGCTGTGACCTCTATGGCGCAATGAATTACTTCACTGACACTTTATTTCCATTCTCCGCATTGCCATTCACTTTCATCTGATCGCGGAAAAGATTCAGCAGCAACAGCGTTCCTAAATTGCCTGCCCCGTCTCCGTTGCCACCGCTTGAAGCCATGACATCCGGTGTAATCCGCACGCCTTTTTCGCCAATGACTCGCAGCGTCTCAACCAGCGCAACGCCGTTGGCTCCGAGTGCGCTCACCTGTTCGTGGTAGGCGACGCCCTGTGCTTCACCCATCAAGCGAACTTTTTCGGCTTCGGCTTTACCCGTAGATAAAATGTAATGCGCTTCGCCGTCGCCTTCGGCTTTGCGTTGTTCGGCGCGTTTGCCGGAAATTTCTACGCCAACCGTCGCCGCCATCAAATCGCGCTGGTTGTCAGCCTGCGCTTTGATTTTTTCAAGCTGGATGCGCTTGTCTTCGGCTTCGCGTTGCGCGTCATACATGCTCTGGCGTTGCTCGGCGAGAATTTTTTCCGTCTGCGTTTTCATCAGTTCCTCTGGCAAACGAATGTGGCAAATCAGGACGTTCACGACATCAACGTGATATTTCAGCAGGTGCGCACGAACACGAGCTTCGGCGCGTTCCTGCTCTTCGTGGCGATTTTGCAGGTATGCCATTGCGCTGGATTCCGAAGCCTGATTCCTAAAAATCGAATCAATTAGCGGGTGCATCACATTTTGAATCAAGCGTTCAATGCCGCCGATTTTTGCCACCATAAACGGCGCATCCTGTGGCCTGACGCGAAAGACTACGCGAACTTCCAGGCGCATCGTGAAACCGTCTTTGGAAATTACCTCGAACGGATCAAAGGTGTTTTGAATTTGTTCCGTCGTCCATTCGACCGTTTGGTTGGTCGTTGGAATGATAATTGGCGACACCGCCAGCGTGTTGACGTAATACTTGCCGGGGCCGACTACGCGCTCCTGAATGCCGCGAAAACCATCGGGCACAACATAGGCTTCGTGTGCGCCCTGATCCAGGCGTTTGTCCATCGGATCACCGACTTTTTCAGCTTCCTGCAAACTTTCAATGACCTCGGTGACATGTTCTCCGGCACGAGCGATTTGTTGTTGTTCTTCGCGTTCAAGGCGTTCCCGTACTTTTGCTGCCATTTGGCGGCGAATTTCTTCTGACGGGTCTTTACCCGTATTGGAAACGATGACCGCGACTTCACCGGGTTTTACTTCGCCCGCTTTTTCAGGAATTACTTTGAAAAGCAGCGGATTGACGTAATAAGTGCCGGGCAACAGGATGTCTTTTTGCGGGCCGCGCTGACCACCGTGTTTGATGAATTCATCGCCGTCCTGGAAATTGTCGTGCCCTGCTACCGGAGTCGCCACATAATCGCGCGGGTCTAGCTGTGATCCGTCGAGCGCTTCGACCAGCCCAACCTGATTTTCGTTGATACCTGTTGCATTAAATACCTGCACCGAAAACAAGCCTTTTTTCAGGTCTCCTCTGACCTCAGCATTATTTCCGGCGGAAATTCCGACGGGCAACGAATCTGTCAAAATACGATATGTACCTGGAGTCAGTACTTCTAACTGCGGGCCCTTTTGCCCTCCCGCCGAAATGAATTTTTCCGCATCCTGATAACTGTGATGCGCGTCAATTGCTTTGCCGAGCAAGCGACCAGGATCAAGCGCAGTGCCGTCAGCAGTGACGACGACGCCGACTTTGCCTTGCGGAATTACCGTCGCTTTCGCAATTGAAACGCGAAACAGATACGGATGAATAGGCCACAAGCCTGGCGGCAGCGTGCGAAGTTGCATACCTTTGACGCCGCCCTGTTTGATGAACGCAATCGGGTCCTGGAAATTGTTGTGCGCGTTCTGGGCGCGATCCGGTGCGAAGATGCGACCGGGTTGCAACGGTTCGCCGTCAACCGCCTCAATGATGCCTAATTCATCAGCGCCGATTTCAACGAGCGGAACTTTTCTCACAACGGATTCAAACGGCCATTTGATGAAATGCAATCCGGGTTTCAAAACATCAGCCTGAATCCCGACTTCGCCTTCGGTTGCAACGACGCGACCGGGAGGCATTTTCTGCCCGATGTAACGCCGCTCTTTAATCGCGATTTCTTTAGCGCGGACGTTGACTAAAATTCTGGTCGTAAGGAACAGCAGCAATAACAACGCTACTATTCCCAGCAAAGCAATGGGAATCATAATTTGCATAATTTACCTTTCAAATATTTAGCCGCGAATGACGCGAATCTGGGCGAATTTCTCCCAAGTCATTCAATCATTTGAATGACAGCCAGGATGCGTTTTGATTCGCGTCATTCGCGGCTAAGTTTCAACTCTTTTCCTCGCCGCATTCAGCAATTCGCGGCGTACCTGAGCCAGAAAACCCTTCAGCGCCAGATTCGTTTCTCGTGCAGTAGGCACAAGTAACCAATATTCTGTTTCGATGACGGCGGATAATTCGTGGTTGGAAACCTGTAACAGTTTTTGCTTGCGCCACGCCTGCATTGTCGTTTCGACTGCCAGAAAATAAATTTCTGCGTCGTCACTCAGGGCTGCGAGATGCAGCATGCGCCCCAGCCCATTGCGAGTTGGCGCTTGCCTCCATGCCTCAATCAACGCTTTGGCAAATTGCGCGTTGGCGCGTAATTCGTCATTGCCTGCAATGTAGGCAGCTACGCCGTGCAGATCGTGCCCGGCTAAAGTTTCCAAAACTTCGCCATACAAAACCTGATCGGATTTAGCCTGCGTAAGCGCAGAGCAGTCACCTTCGTTCGCACGATTCAGTAATTCAGCGCGCAGCATCTCGGCATCCAGCGCAGCCATCATTTGGGCTGACGGTGGATCGAATAAACTGTTTGGAACTACAGTCGGTGTTTCCGGTAAATACTTTTGATGGGAGTCACGCTTCCAAAAGAAAGTGGCTAAGACAAAAGCTGTGAACAGGAGAACCAGAATAATTAGTACAGCGCTCATCGAAATGGCGCCTCGTGCAATTTCTCAAAGGCTGGGTCAATCGCCCATTGCCGCTATTCGGAAATTGCCTCGGGAGGCTTGCTCCTTTGTATGATACGACGGGGCGGTGAAAAAAGTTCGCCAGACCAGGCGGCTACCAAAAGCAAGCCGTGGATATAGCTGAAGATTCATTGATCGTTCACATAATTTTCCGGCAACTTCGGACAGCCACAAACGTATACCTTACATCGAATTCGGTATATCATTTAATTTTGACTAGTGATTTATTCAGCAATTGTAAGAAAATCAGGGTAAATCTTTTCGTGGAGTACTTATGAAAGCATATCAAATTTCAGCTAAACAACTGGTTGGGCTGGCGCTGCTGACGGCATTTTTCGCGGGCAGCGTCGTCGTCTTTTATGATCGGATTGCCCCCTCGCTGTTAGGACGCTGGGCGGGCGCGAAAGAAAACGGAAAAGTACCTGACCCGCCCATTGCAGGAATCACTGATCCTTCCGTGACTACCGATGAGAAAAACAACCGCGAAGTTTATGAAACTATGAGTCCGGGCGTGGTAAATATTACTTCGACGACGTATGTCCGCGACCTTTTCAACGTGCAACAACAGGAAGGCAGTGGCTCCGGCGCAATTATTGATAAAGAAGGTCACATCTTAACTAACTTTCACGTCATCCAGGGCGCTGCCAAATTGGAGGTTGCGCTCTCCAACGGCAAAAGTTACAAAGCGACCAAAGTCGGTGAAGACCCCGACAACGATATTGCCATTATTAAAATCACGGCCCCGAAAGAAAATTTAACGGTTATTCCGCTGGGTTCAGCCAAAGATTTATTCGTCGGGCAAAAAGTGCTGGCGATTGGCAATCCGTTTGGACTGGAAAGAACATTAACGACCGGAGTCGTTTCCGGGCTGGCGCGGCAAATGCGTTCGGAACTCACCCAGCGCTTTATCGAGGGTGGCGTTATTCAAACTGATGCTTCGATCAATCCGGGGAATTCTGGCGGCCCATTGCTCAACTCACGCGGACAAATGGTCGGCATGAACACGATGATTTACAGCCCGTCGGGTGGTTCTGTTGGCATCGGATTTGCGGTTCCGGTAGATACAGCCAAACGGATTGTGCCTGATTTAATGGCTTATGGTCATGTGCGCCGTCCGCGTCTCGGCATTGCCCCGCGCGAAGTAACGCCGGAAATTGCCGAACAATTGAATTTGCCTGTGGTGCAGGGCCTGCTCGTAATGAAATCTTTTCCTGGCGGAGCCGCCGACCGGGCTGGGATTAAAGGCTTGCAAATGGAGCGGCGCGGCTACGAAATTTATTATTCCGGCGGCGATGTCATTACTAAAATTGACGATCAGCCAATTGTCTCGCGCGATGACCTCGACAAAGTATTGGGGCAAAAAAATCTGGGTGATAAGGTGCAGGTGGAACTGATCCGCAACGGTAAAAAGGTCGTTGTGCCGTTGATCTTAACGGAGGGTCAGGACGCCAGACAGCAATAGGAAAAACATCTGCGTAATAGAATAAAGCCGGGAAAATGCGCAAGCCAGGTATTTTCCCGGCTTTGCCAGCAGAATTCTTACTAGCAAAATCCCGCCTGCTCAGGCACAATGAATCATTATTTTGCCACTAACTTTACTTCCTATTGACGAGATTAAAATGGCTAAAGCAGGATCACAAGTCGGACAACTCGCACCTGAAATTGATTTGCCGGACGGAAATAGCGAACGCTGGCAACTGAGCCAAAGGCTCGGCAAGGTCATAGTTTTGCTATTTTATCCCGGTGATGAAACTCCTGTTTGCACGAAACAATTGTGTAGTGTCCGCGACAATTGGGAGCGTTATGAGCAGGCTGGAGCCGAAGTGATCGGCATCAGTGCCGATTCCGTTGAAAAGCACCGCAGCTTTGCCAAAAATCACGCTTTACCTCTACGATTGTTGTCAGACAGCGCGGGGAAAGTGATTCGGGCGTATGAAATGAATTCTTTTCTGGGGACAAAACGCGGCGTCGTCGTAATTGATAAAGCTGGGGTGATTCGTTATCGCAAAACTGTGGTGCCTATTTTCCGCCCCACTGACGACGAGATTCTGACCGCAATCGCTAAGGCGCAACAATGACTATGAGTGAAACCTTTTCCATGGCAATGACTGCCGAACTCAACCCAGCAAACCGGCTCCAGGATTTAATTAACGAGCTGAGCGTGGAATTTATTTCGATCCTCGACCTTGACGAACTGGTCGAGCGAATTGCGCTGCGCATTAAGGAAGTGATTGATTATAAATTCTTCAACCTGCTGCTTGCCGATGAGCAAAATAACTGTCTGGTATGGAAAAAATCAATCGGTTACAAGCCCGAAGAAGTAGCGCGCAATCGTTATATTCCGCTGGATCGCAGCCTCGCTTCGGCGGCGTGGCGGCACGGTCACACAATTATCGTGCCGGATGTCCAGCAAGACCCGCGCTACCTGAAAATTGACGTGGAGGGAAATGACGAACCACGCGGAATGATTGCCGTGCCGCTGAAATTGATTCGTGAGCAAAAAGTTGTCGGCGTATTAACCATCGAAAGCGTCGAGCCAAATTATTTCACCCGCGAGCATGAACGCATCCTCAATGTTCTGGGCAATCAGTTAGCTGTCGCCCTGGAAAATGCCCGTCTGTACGAGGAATTACGTGCCCGGACAGATGAGATGGAAACGTTGATTGACATCGGGCACGAAATCAATTCCATCCTTGATCTGGATCATTTGCTGGATCACATTACTCCGCTGCTGCACCGTGTCATCGCGTTTGATAATTTGTCGGTTGGCTTGATTGACGAAGACCCGGAAGAATTTGTCTGGCACATTGAAGAAGGTTTCAATGCCCCCAACAAATCACAAGCCTCGCGCACACACATCACGCAGGGCATTGTCGGGCGCGCCGTGCAAAATCGTCATCCGGTGATCGTGGGCGATGTTTCTCACGATCCTGATTATCATGTCAGTAAAGGTTGGGAGGAATGTGCGCACCATTCGGAAATGGCTGTGCCGCTCATTTACAAAGATAAAGTGATCGGCGTCATCGCGCTTGAAAGTCGCCGCACCAATGCGTTCGGACATAATCACGCGCATTTGCTGCAAAGCGTCGCCAATAATTTAAGCATCGCCATTGCCAATGCTCGTTTGTATGCGGAGCAGGTCGAACGTGAACAATTACTGGAACATGAAATCCTGCTCGCCCGTGACATCCAGCGTGCCATGATCCCGGACAAACCGCCCGCGCTGAAGCGGTTTGAAGTCGCAGCCAAGCTGGAACCAGCCTTGAATTTAAGTGGTGATTTTTATGATTACATCCGGCTTGCTGATCATAAAGTAGGCATGATGATTGGTGATGTAGCCGGAAAAGGCGTCCGCGCCGCGATGGGCATGGCCGCCTCGCGCAGCATCACGCGTTTGATGGCACGAAGCGGATTTGGTCTGGCGAAAATGATGCGGGCGACAAATTCACGTCTCCACCGCGATCTGGGGCGGCAACTGCTGGTCACGATGGTTTACGGCGTTCTGAATACCGAAGCGCGAACGTTTCAATATTCCAACGCCGGACATAATCCGCCAATTTTGATGCGGCCCGATGGCAAGTGGCGCGCCTTGAAAACAGGCGGCTTGATGCTGGGCATCTTCGATCAGCAACAATACAAAAGCGAAACGATTTACCTGCAAAAAGGCGATGTGCTGTTTTTTTATACGGATGGTTTAAGCGAAGCCCACACCGCTCCGCCGGAAAGATTGGAATTTGGCGAGCGCCGGATTGTCGAAGTACTCCGCGAACATCGCCGCGAAAAAGCTTCAGTGATTGCCGATGCTGTCCTGAGCGCCGTCAAAGAGTTTTCGATGGACGCTCACCAGCACGACGATTTGACTTTAGTAGTTTTGAAAGCCGTGTGAGTTGCTAATAATTCAAAACCCTGGCTCAAACCCAATCAAGCTCGCGACAATTTCATCAGCAGCTTTCAACTCTTCGGCGGCATAACTATTCGTCACTGCTACACAGCGCATTCCCGCCCGTTTCGCGGCTTCAACTCCGGCAACTGAATCCTCAATCACCAAACATTCATGCGCCTGAATTGGTGCGTCAGAACTTGCGTTAAGCAAATCCAAAGCTTTCAGGTAGCCTTCGGGATCGGGCTTGCACTCGCTCACATCTTCCGCCGCAACAATAAATTTGAAGCAATCGCCGATGCCTCCGCGCTCCAAAACAAATTCGATCTCCGGGCGCAAAGCCCCGGAAGCAATCGCCAGCGGATATTTTTCCGCACAACTTTTAATCAATTCGACGACGCCGGGAAAGAGCAAAAATCTTTCCTCTATCGCTTGCCGATAATATTCAGCCTTGCGTCCAATCAATGCCTGAATAAACTCATCGTCCGCAGCGTCAGGTGTGCGATTGTTATCTTTCAAGGCTTCTGTAAAACAACCGCGATCATCAAACCCCAAATATCTTTCGTGGTATTCCTCAGCAGTCAAAAAAAGTCCCTCTTCGAGTAAGACTTTGCGAAATAATTCCAGGTGCAATGGCTCGTCATCAACAATTACGCCATTAAAATCAAAAATAATTGCTCTCAGTTGCAAATAAATAATCCTTTGGTTGTTGCCAATTCTTACCATCAGCCTCTGCCATTTTATGGCATCAATTTTACTTTGAGACCAGTCAAAACTTTATCGCTGGCATCCACAAATCGCAAACATCCCTGCCAGTTATTTTCCTGATTGACGACTTTAAAGACAATCGTATTCACGCCTTTGTTGAGCGTAAATCCATTGGAAACATTCTGATCTTTTTCAAGCGTCCGCGTATCTTCAAAGGCGATGACCTGCGTTCCGTTCACATATAATTTCGCCTGATCGTTGCTGCCGATTTTGGCTTTGACGCCTTTCATTTCTTCGTCAGCTACGATATAGGTCACGGCGTATGCGACAACTTGTTCGCCTTTTCCGCCCTGCGCATACTTGACGAAATCAATAAAGAAATCAGCCGTCTGATGCACTTTCCATTTCATCTTCGCCGCACCAATTGTAGCCTCCTCGCCTTCCTTCGGCTGAAGATTTCCTTCGTCCTTGAGCTGTTTTTTATTCAGCTCTGCTGCGCCTTCGTTTTCTTCCTCCATCGCAATCGGAGCCAGAATCAGCCAGTTACGAATGAAACCATCTTTGTCGGGGCTTTGCTGTGTAGCAAAGACAAAACCTGAGCTTGCCAACGCTACTAAAAATGTCAAAATTAATTTCATTTCGGTACTCCTTAAAAATTTGTTGATTGATAATTCATGAGCAAGGAGTGAATTTAATCATTCCTAATCGAAAAATGGAAACAGCCGTTTGATCTCTGCTTTGCTGGGTTTGTTTCCGTACTCACAAATTTCAAAGGCTTCCGCGTATTGAATTTTCGCGGCGCGATCTTTACCGTACCATTCTACTAAATTATTTCGATATTTGTCGGCTATGCCTTTCTGCCGATCTACAAAACGCGCACGCACTTCAGCCCATCGTTTTTTCACAAATTCCGGGTCTTTGTTCATCAGTGCTTCGTAGCCATTCGCACCGCCTTCATAAAACTGCGACACCATGCCGAGTAATCCGTCGAGCTTTTTTTCCATCACCGAATCAATGTCTACAACGATATCCGCCGAAAATGGATTCGGTTTGTCGAAGCGATCTGACGAATATAAAAACACTGGATTCTTTGTCAGGTGTGGCGTCTCCGGCACAAAGTTCGGAACCGTCACCATATACGCGGCATCCTGCACAAGTACCCCAGTGTAGCGATGATCGGGATGGTAATCATTCGGGCGATGACTGATCACAATATCGGCTTTCCACTCACGAATCAGCTTCACAATTTTTTTGCGATTTTCGAGCGTTGGCAATAATTCGCCATCGTGATTATCAAGCAATTCAACCGTGTAGCCATTTGCTTTGGCGGTGCGCTCAACTTCGGCTTTGCGGCGTCTGAATAATTCTCCGCCGGATTCTTTCCAATGCCCGATGTCGCCGTTGGTAACGGCAACTAATTTGACGAGATGCCCTTTGGATGCCCACAACGACGCGACTCCCGCTGTTCCGATTTCAGGATCATCAGGATGTGCGCCGAAAACAATCACACGGACTTTTCCATCCTGCGCAAAAACTGAGAAAGAGATTAGGCAAAGAAAAACGAATAACTGAAGAGCAATAACGGTAGATTTATTTTTCATAATTTCTCCAACTAAATTGTGATTGAAGGTTTTCCGTACAAAGAAAAAAATGTCCAACAAACTTTAGTTTGTTGAGGCTTCGCAATAGAAACTCAGTTGCTAAGAGAAGCAGCAAACTGAAGTTTGCCGGACACTGAAAAACCTTTTAATCCAGTCTACTTAATACAGCCGTGCGGATCAATTACATATTTCTTCGCCGCACCTTTGTCAAAATCTGAGTAACCCTTCGCCGCCTCATCCAATGAAATCACTGTGACGTTGCAGGCTTTGGCGACTTTGATTTTATTGAATAAAATCGCGTTCATTAGTTGGCGATTGTATTTTAACACCGGAGTTTGTCCGGTGAAAAATGCGTGACTCTTTGCCCAGCCCAAGCCGAGGCGAATGCTGAGACTGCCGATCTTCGCGGCTTCGTCTACGCCGCCTGGATCGCCCGTCACATACAAGCCGGGAATACCGAGCGAACCACCAGCGCGCGTGATTTCCATAATTGAATTCAGCACCGTCGCCGGACGTTCGACGCCTGAATCTGCGCCGTGTCCGCGCGCCTCAAAACCTACGGCATCAACCGCGCAATCCACTTCAGGAACGCCGACGATTTGTTCAATCTGTTCAGCGAGCGTCGCTTCTTTCGTCAAGTCAATTGTTTCGCATCCGAACGATTTTGCCTGCTTCAAGCGAGCTTTGTTCATGTCGCCAACGATCACGCAAGCCGCGCCCAGCAGGTGCGCCGAAGCCGCCGCCGCTAAACCAACCGGCCCCGCTCCTGCGATGTAGACAATCACACCAGGGCCAACACCGGCGGTTACACAACCGTGATACCCCGTCGGCAAAATGTCAGACAGACAGGTCAGGTCTTTAATTTTTTCCATCGCCTGCGCGGCATCCGGGAATTTCAGCAGGTTAAAATCGGCATATGGAATCAACACATATTCAGCCTGTCCACCAACCCATCCGCCCATGTCTACATAGCCATAAGCTCCACCCGCCCGCGCCGGATTGACGGTTTGGCAAATGCCGGTTTTCTGTTCTTTACAGTTTCGGCAACGTCCGCAAGCCACATTGAAAGGCACGGAACAAAGGTCGCCCACTTTCATGAATTTCACATCACGTCCGGCTTCAATGATTTCGCCAGTGATTTCGTGACCCAGAACTAATCCCGTCGGAGCCGTTGTGCGACCACGAACCATGTGCTGATCACTCCCACAAATATTGGTCGAAACGACTTTGAGGATCACTGCGTGTTCGGCTTTTTTACCGTCCGGCATAGCGAGTTTTGGATATTTGATATTTTGTACCTCGACCTTGCCGGGGCCAAGATAAACTACACCTCGATTGTCTGCCATAGCTGTTGTCTCCTAAGTTTAAGTGGATAAAGTTATGCGGGGCAATTCAAACCAGAGTCACTGCCCCGCAGTCGTGACTCCATAAAGCTGCCGTCATCTGTGTCCTACTGCTTCAAAAAATCTTCTTGTAAACGGTGGGAAAATAGTAGCGAGAGATTTGCTGTAAGTCGAGAGAGTCGCCCACGAAAGACACGAAAGAACGTGAAAAAAATGTTTTCTGTCATCGAAGATGACTAACACTATAGCTTGGCGAGAATCGCCAGGAAGGCGGAAGGTAAATCTATCGCTCGCTGAAAGTGAGCAACATCTGAATTGTTCGACGCCTTCAGCGTCGGAGGGTAAGGCTATCGTTAACCCAGCGATTCTCGCCGGGCTATAATGTTGGTCACCGTTGGCGACAAGAATCGAAATTGAGAATATATTTTTAGTCGTGCCGCAAAGCCTTGATCGGATCAACCCGCGCCGCCTGCGAAGCGGGATACAGCGCCGCCAGCAGTGCAATCAGGATCGCAAACAAAATCGCACCAATCCACAAATACCAGGGGATCGAAAAAAACTGAATGTACGTCGTCGCTGATTTCACGATGTATTTATTGACTAACGGATTCGCAATGCTCGTCAGTCCCCAGCCAATCAGGACGCCAAATAATCCGCCCATAAATCCGATCAGGCAAGCCTCAAAGAAAAAGATTTTCATGATCTCGCCGTCTGATCCACCAATCGCTTTCATAATGCCGATTTCGCGCGTGCGTTCGCGGATAGACATAATCATGGTGTTGGAAATGCCAAACGAAGCGACTAATAAAGCGATCCCACCAATCAATGCTAACGCTCCATTGATGAATAAAAATACGCGTTTGATTTCATCCAGATTTGGCAGCGGAAAAACATTGAAGCCACGTTTTTTCAGTTCCGTATGAACGATCTGCGTTTGCGTCGGATCAACCACTTGCACTGTGACCTGACGATAACCCGCATCCCCAACCAGAGCCGCGCCCATTTGCGACATCGAATCCTGATTCGTCTCCGCAAAACGCTTCGCCTGCTCAATCGGAATCAGCAAACCTGCCAGCCCGCCGAACGGATTGAAGCTGCGTTGTTCATTCGGTAAGACACCAACGATTTTAAAGACGTGGCGATCAAATTTGGTATCAAGTTCTGATTGGGATTTTTTCTCGTTGTCCTGACCTGGAGCGTTCATCAGTGGAATGCCGAAAATACTGGATGGAGCGGCTTCATTGCCCTTGAGCGTCAATAAAATAATTTCTTTACCAAGCAATTTTTCAGCCGCAGCGATGCGTTCTTCATCACTTTTGTCAGGCTTTTCCAGGTTGGCAAATGGTCCGCGCCGTTCGCGTTTTTGCGGTTCCGTAAATCCCCGGGCAAAATTTTCATTAACGATTATTTCCTCTGCGTCATCGCTGCTGAAGCCTTGTCCCGTGAGAAATTTTTTGAAGCCGGGAACTCGTTCGAGATTTGCAAAAGCTCCGCTGATGGAACGGCGACGCGTGTGATCTTCATAGCGCAGGTAACTGGAAAAACTGATATTTGGAACTGCGTATTTGACGCCGGAGATTTTTTCAATTTCGGCTAATGCTGCGTCATTTAAAATCCGACGTGGTTCGGGCGTGGGGCTTGGACTTGGATTAATTTCTGGCGTCGGTGTTGGCGTTGATGAAGCTTGTTTTTCCTCGTCTTCATCAAACGGAGTCCGCGCTTCACTCATTTCAAGCAGCGCGTCTACGTTGACTCCCGAAACCGTAATCGTTGTAAAAATATCCAACCGCGCCAGCGCCGTCGTAATGATATTGTTCTGTAATCCCAGCCCAAAACTGACCATCGTGATAATCGCCGCTACGCCCACGACTACGCCCATTACAGTGAGCGCAGTGCGAAGTTTGGCCTGACGTAAATTGCGAAGGGCGAGTGCGAGAAGGTCAGTGAGATTCATAAATGGGCTTTCAGTATTCGGTTTTTAAAAAGGTGCGGAGACTATTTTCAGACTTTAATTCTTTTTGTGTTTCGTAAAATATATTCGAAACAAACCAGTCGTTATTAATTCGCTTCAATGAAATTGTAACCATCCATCTCGACATCACCTTGCCTTCTCGGTTAGTAATGCGAATAGGAATTCTTACCTGCTTACTACTGATAATAGGAATCCCGATTCTGTACCGAACTGTTTCTTCTGATATTGAAAATAAATCATCTTCAATCCACGGCGGTTTATTCGTTGGGTTTTCTTTGATGTATTTTTTTTGCTTCTGCTTCGCAGCTAAAATCAATTGCCGTAGCGATGGGCTTAAATAGGGCGCAATCATTTTGAATTCATCGGCATCCGGCAATCCAATAATTTTCAACTCGTGAAGCAGGCTATAAAATCGCTTTGTAAATTCTCGCGGTGACGGATTTTTATTCGTCTTGGCTAATACTGTATTGAAAAGGAGTATGACAATTAGTAATACATAGAGAGTTCGTCTAATCATTCTACTAATTTCCCATCTTTTAATTTGATGATGCGATCTGCAAATTTGTCCGCCAATTCTTGATCGTGAGTGACGATCACAATTGTTTTTCCTGCTTGCTGCATCGTTTTCAGCAGCTCCAAAATCTCAGTCGCTCGCGCACTATCTAAATTTCCTGTCGGTTCATCGGCTAATAAAACCTGCGGGTCATTTGCCAGCGCACGAGCTATCGAAACGCGTTGTTGTTCTCCACCAGAAAGTTCTGAGGGGCGATGCTCAGTTCGCTCGCCCAATCCGATTTTCTCTAATAATTCTTGTGAACGCTGCTGGCGCTCGCTTTGTTTCATTCCGGCAAACGCTAACGCTAAGGAAACATTTTCACGCGCCGTCAT
>JANMKB010000697.1:0-5428 GCA_031371805.1 Blastocatellia bacterium
TGACGATCTCGGTTTGTTCGTCGCGCTCGACAAATACGTCCGCGAATGGTCGCATTATTCGGGCGTGCGAGCCGAACTGCTCGCTTCGAGCTTAAAGAAAGCGCGTTTTCTGCCGGAAGTCGAAACGAATCTTTACCGCATCGTGCAGGAAGCCTTAAATAATGTTCACAAACACGCGAACGCCAAAGCGGTCGAAGTCGCTTTTGAAAAGCGCGAAAATTCGATTGTTTTAATCATCGCCGACAACGGCAGAGGCTTTAAGCCGGAAGCCAAAAAAAATCGCGGCAAAGGATTGGGTTTAACCGGAATGGCGGAACGCGCCGCGCTCATCAAAGGCACGTTTGAAATCGAATCCGCGTCCGGCGAAGGAACCAATATTTTCGTGCGCGTTCCGGTGGCGGCGGAAAAGGAGAAAAAACGATGACCGAAAAACTGCGAATACTGATCGCCGAAGATCACAAAACCGTCCGCGAAGGCTTAAAATTAATCGTCAATTCGCAGGACGATATGGAAACCGTCGGCGAAGCGGACGACGGGCGCGAAGCCATCAAACTCGCGCAGGAACTCGCCCCCGACCTCGTTTTAATGGATATTTCGATGCCCGAATTAAACGGTCTGACGGCGACTGCGACGCTCAAGAGACTGCGACCGAAAATAAAAGTTCTGGCCTTAACGCGCCACACCGACGACGCTTATTTGCAGGAATTAATTCAAGCCGGAGCGTCCGGCTATATCTTAAAACAAAGCGCACCGACCGAACTGCTGCGGGCGATTCGTTTCGTTGCCGAGGGCGGAAGTTATCTCGATCCGTCACTGACCGGCAAAGTCTTCGCTGGTTTCGCGGAAAGTCAAAACAAACGGCGCGGCGAAACGTACGGCGCGGCGTTGTCCAGCCGCGAATTGGAAACGCTGCGCTATATCGCGCTCGGTTACAGCAACAAGGAAATCGCCGAAAAGTTTGACCTTTCAGTAAAAACGATTGAAGCGCATAAAGCCAACGCGCTCAAAAAACTCAACATCGAAAGCCGCCGCGAGATTATCAGCTACGCCATCCTGCAAGGCTGGATGCAGGAAAATTAAAACTTAACCCGTCGCTTCTCAATGATTGAGAGGGTTATTGAGAAGCTTACGAAGCGAGCCAGACGCGAACGGCTTCATATCCTGACGTTTGGGAGCTTAAATGCGCCCTGCGCTGCCAGGGCTGCCGCTTCAACCGGGCGATATTCCCAGTGCCAATGCTCTTTGTTGACAGCGCGGACGAAGCCGAATTTCGGGCCGTTTTTTGCCAGCCAATCGTAAATCGGATCACCCTCGAAGCCGTGTGTATTCAGATCAAAGGCCTGTCCATGTTGATGATTTGACTTACCTGGCTGGGCGGCTAAATTTCCCTTCCCTGCCTGGAATGCCGCAAATAATTCCGCTTGTCGTTGATACGTCCGAAAGCCGCTGTTGATTTGCAACGCCAGATTTTTTTTGGTGGCAGCGTCTTTGAGCTTAAGATAGGCGGCAAGTCCGGTCAATGTAACCTGCTCCATTTCACTGCCCATCCCGACGATGTTTGCCAGTATGCGATTACCAATAAACTTTCCTTTTTCCCAGCAGGAGTTCGGGCCTTTGGTGTCGTCCCATTGCGCCGACGCAAAAATATCCGACCAGCCGTCAGTCAGGTTCGCGGCGGCTGTCCAGCCAATTTCATCGCCTGTCTCTAACTGTCCATTGACGAATGTCCCCTGATTCACTTTAACAAAATTACCGTCCTCGCTGGTCACAATCACGAACGTACCTTTGGCAATAGTTTTGCCTGTGCTTTTGAAATCGGGCGCCCCGCTGCGGATGACGGCTTTGGCATCCGTGACGGTAAAATTGTTATCCTGCGGCGGCACAGCCCACTCCGCCGGAGCCAGGCTGACAATTTCGTTCACCAGCCCGCCCAATAAATTTGAGGCTTTTGTCCACCCCGAAGGCAAATTGGTACTCGTATCCACAGGATTTATAAAAGCAAACACAGTGCGTGCGGCATCGGCTTTGACATCCGTCACATTGATCTGTGTTCGCTTGGGAATCGTTTTGATGTCGCCGACATTTTTGTCGGGCGGCAGCGGGTCGGAGGCTGAATAAACCGCTACCTTTGATAAATCATTAGCGCGGCGCAACTGTGTTTCGTTATCTTCGACAATAAAGATTTGATTCTCATACGTTTTGAAGTTCATCGCTGAATTCTCCTTTTGCAGGTTAGATGATTGAATTTATTGTGCCTCGCCAACCTGATTGGCAGGGAAGGTTATCCTGGCAAGACGTTGAATATTCATATCGGGTGACAATTCCTGATAAGCCAAAATTGGTAAGCGCGGAAAAACATCGGCGAGTATTTTTCGCAAAGCTGATCTCGCTCCTGTTGTAGTTAGAATTGCCGGGATCGTAGCCGCAGGCGGTAATGTATTTAATTCCTCACGCACTGCTGCCAGAATTCTTTGTGCGGTAACAGGATTCATTGTTTGCTCATTAGTTTCCGCGACTAATGATTTCTCAATCTGCTGGTCTAATAAATAAACAACCAGGGTGCTTTGCCCACGCGTATATTTGTGACTGATATACTGTTTCAGATTCGTTCGAATCGCTGCCGCCAGATTCACCGGGGAATGCAGCCAATCAGCAGGCGGATCATCTGGCGTCGTCAGGCGCGGGTCAAAAACAATCAGCTTCGTCTCATCTGTCACAACATAATCGCAGTCAATCAGCGCCTGCAAAATGCGCCGCATATTCCGCAGCGAGATTTCTTCGGCTAATAACTGGCGGAACGTTTGCGTCAATAATTCGATGGAATAGATTACCTGTGCGTCCGCAGCCAGGCGGGCACAGGATTGCTTTAATAAATCAAGTTGCGTACTCACCGTGTTGCGATCAATACAGGCCGCCGCCTGGGTGCGCAACTCACCGCTTAATGCCAGAATCAGATAGCCAGTCTGACTCCACGTTTGGTAATCATCTTTTAGCCCTTCTCGCCGGGACGCAGCAACTACAGCGCAAACCTTCCGATTGGCCGGATTGAGCGCAAATTCTCCGTCTACATTGAATAACTGCAAGCGGTCAGGTGTATCGCCGACCAAACATTGATCGGCTCGTAAGCCTTTGCGCGGCAAGGTTGTCAGGTGGTTGAGCGTAAAGACAAAACTATCCGGCAACAGAGTTTCATCCGCGACAAATTGAAATTCTGGCAACTCAATCCCCAATTCGTACCACAATCCTTCCCGCATCAATTTGAAATTGTGCTTGTCGTCCACATCAGCATCGGCGGTAAGTTGTTGGAGATAAGCTGACGGCAAACGAATTTCGGCGCTGCGGGGGCGCAACCGGGCAATTAAATATTCGGCCTTGTCAGCAGGTGATAATGTATTCGTTGTCATTTCCGTCAGCGCTTTGTTGACCGTAGCTTTGTCACCAATAGAAATACGCAAATTCAGCACGGCTGACAGAATCGTATGTAGCTCGGCAACTTCCGGCAGCGCCTCTGCTGTTTGTTGCAATAATGCTGTGCGATAAGCATCGGCAGCCTGCGCTGAAAATAGCAAAGCAGGTTTTATTTTCAGGATTGAAGTAATCGCCAGGCTAAGAAACAACTGTAACTGCTCATCAGAAAGCTGTTGCAATTGTTCTGCCGTAACCGCCTGCACAGACAAATCACTTTTCACATAGCTACAGGTATCCCGGAGCAATTCTTCAGGGTAATGGCATTCGCAATCATTAACTGAAATAGTCAGCAATGAGTCACGATGATTTTCGGCAAAGGTAATTTCAATGGCGGCGACGCCAGGAATGCCCAGGTCATTAAGCAATACCTGCACCTTTGCCTGCATTTCGGTGTGTAATGAATCCTGCGACTTGCTCGTAAATTCATGCGCCAGATACAATGTCACACGCAGCAAATTATTTTCAGTTGTTATCTGAGTTTCGCTCATGGTCGTTATTTTTCTTCCAGGGATAAATTCAGCAACTCGCTCTGAGCCAGCACGGCAATGTGCGGAAATTCCAGTTCGATCAGCCGCTTCACAAACGGACGCACATCATCATTCTGCACAATCAGCGTCACCTCGCCCTGCTGTGACCCAACATAGTCACGAATTTCACTGAGCAAATCCTGCGTCGCTTCCGGCAAAATCGCAAAAAAGTATTTTCCCGCCTGGCACTGAATTAATGCTTTAATTGTGGCTTCAATTTCTGCGGGAATTGGAAGCCGGACAGCCCCCGGTAGATTGCCGCGCAGGTCGGGCTTGATTGCCAGCCGCACAGTAATGACGGCTTCATGAACATCGTCGTGCGCCAGCCCTGACTCTTTGAGAGCAGTAAAGATGTTGCGCCAATTCGCAATTGAGGTTCGTTCACTTACCAATGCCCGTAACAACCGCCCAAAGCGCCGCTGACTTACCTCGTCCGGCAAAACTTCAGCGCTTAATGCTGCGCCGCCGTCTTCCCTGCGCCACGTTATCAATAAATTCTCGACCTCCTGATTATCAAGAAAACTCGCTAAATTATCCTGAATGACCGCCTCTAAATGCCAGATCATAAATTCCAGCGGGTCTTCCCACAATTCAAGCTGCTGCTGCTTGATAAGATCGTTATGCTTTGGCTCAACCCAACAGCCAGGCTCATTAGTAACCGGATGATTTACCGGCTGCAAATCTGTCGCGGGGATGCCCAGATTAATAAGTTGCTCAACGGATGCCGGACAATAAGATTTTTTGCTTTCGAGAGTCCCCATCCGCAGCGGAACTTCTGCCAGCGAAATGACATACGAATCGCCGGGCAAAGAACCTTCATCTTCCCGCAACAGCACCTGGGGAATCGTCATGCCAAAGCTCTGCTTCAGTCGCTCCCGCAGCGCCGGGATAAACGTTTTGATAATTGCCCATTTTTCCCAATCATCTTCTTTCGGAACAAGTGACCGCGCCATTTCGATCACGATGGGAGTTACTAAGGGTTCCCAGTTGAGGGGCGTTGCAAGCTGGAATTTTTGTGCTAAATACTGCTTAAGTGCCGCCGGAAATTGCGTGGGATAATGATTTAATTGCTGATAAGTTTTTGCGGCCTGCTTCCCCTGTCCGGCTTCGTCATGAAGTCGTCCCAGACTAGCCAAGAGTGCGACCTTCATCCACGCCCCTTCCTGCTGCGTCGTTTCTCTCTTGAGCATTTCTTTTAACTCATCGAGCGCTGAAATATTCTGTTGCGCTAATTTCGCTCGGGTGTTTTCAATTTGCTTCAGGTAGCCATCTTTCCCCTTTAGGATGCGTACAACTTCTTGCCCATGCGCCCACTTTTGTTTTTTAGCCAGTCTTTCCAGCGCGGAAAACATAATTCGGGCATAATCCAGCTCACGCGTATTCCTCGTAGCTTTTAAGGCACGCTGAAAATATTGCCCTGCTTTTGCCGGATT
>JANMKB010000701.1:0-2155 GCA_031371805.1 Blastocatellia bacterium
TACGGGCGAGGTCTACAGCGGGTTTGATGAATTCAATGTCTTCGGAACCGAACGCACCATTTTCTCCGGCGTGCGGATTCAGTCCGGCGACGGCGATTTTATTGCCTGGACGTAATTTCTCTACGGCAGAATGCGTTAAGCGAATGATGTCTAAAACCTTCTGCGTAGTCACTTCATCCAGCGCACGCCGCAACGAAATATGCGTCGAAACGTGTGTCACGATCAGCCGCTCCGAAACCAGCATCATCGTGTAATTTTCTTAGCCGCATAATTCGGCGATGTATTCGGTATGCCCTGAAAAATTTGGCGCGGTCAATCGTGTAGCTTCTTTGTTGATCGGCAGAGTGACGACAGCGGAAACTTTTTTTGCTAGCGCAAGTTCGGTCGCGTATTTTACGTATTGCAAAGCCGCTGCGCCGGAAGCCTGTGAAATTTGCCCGATGCGCAAATCGTCCACCGCGAGCAAGCCCATATCCAGCACATTCATCATGCCGGATTCGCGTTCGTCAACAGTGTGGATTTTTTTGAGGGCTACGCCGTAATTCAGTTTTTCATTGCAAAGCTGCAAAATGCTGAAATCGCCGACGACGATAAAGTCGTCAGGCAATTCGGATTTGGCAAACGCCTGCAAAATAATTTCGGGGCCGACGCCGCTGCTGTCGCCCATAGTGATGGCAATACACATTCTAATCCTTGTGATTATCAATTAATAATTTCAGAGTTATCAGCAAATCTTCCTCGCCGAATCCGCCTGCTTTGGTGACAAGCAAAACATTTTCCTGTTCGCAAATTTCAACGATTGGGACGCCGGTAAAAATTTCTGCGCGTGGACGAAAGGCCTTCCAATCAAGCTCATTGGCGATTGCCATTAGTGTATCACCTCCGAAGACGATCAGCGTTTTGATCTGTGTTTGCGCGAGAATTTGCCCGACGTTGACCGCAAGATTTTCTGCGGCTTGTGCGCAGGGTAAAGTTGGACTGGTGGTGAGAATCACATGACCTGTCGCATTAATTTTTTCGCAAATTTGTCGCACAGCGTCGTCGGCCTGAAAATCAATCACTGGCATTCCGTGTTGCGCTGCGTAAGCAATTTGTCGCAACGAATTTTCATGCAGGCTGCCATTCACAATCAACATCGGCGCAGACAAAACAGGAGTTGGTACAGGCGAAGATTTGAAGTGTAAAACTTCTGGCAAAAATTCCGCCCAGCCTGCTGAGCCTGCCAATAATTTTATTAATTTCTTTTCCTGCAACCAGCGCGCATGGGAGCGCAAATCGTCATCGCTCGCAGCATTCATCACATAAATTGTGGGCATAGAATTTTCAACAACTTCTCCCGCAAAAAGCCGTATCTGCACATCCGTTTGCCTGGCAAGAATGGTCGCCACAAACGCTTCATTGACGGGGTTCAGCAGATCGCCTGCGAACGAAGTCTGACCGAGTAGAACGCCCGCGACAAGCTGCGCTCCGCATTCAGTTGTGCGATGCAGCTTTGGATAGGCAGGCGCAAAAAATAAGGCTTGCTCGTTCGTCGCAGCTAATAGCGCCGCCAATTCGCTGCCAATATTGCCGCGCAAAGTCGAATCTGTTTTTTTATAAAAATGAGGAATGTCAAGCGCTACGCCGTACTGCGCAACCTTGAAAACACGGGCGGATGCATCGTCTGGCGCGACGTGCCGCGATTCGATGTTCACCACTAACACCTGACAATCTTCAGCAAAAATGGTGAGAGGAATTTCGTGGTGAATGCTAACGATGGTGGAAATGCCTTGCCGTGCGAATTGGACACCCGTGTCATTCGCGCCCGTCAAGTCATCGGCAATGATAAGTAAAACTGGGGGCATCGTGCGAGGAGTGGATGGATTCCCCGTCGCTCTGACTCAGGAGTACTCTGAGCCGTAGCAACGGGGATAACTTTTACTGCGAACCGCGAACTATCTTACTTCGACAACTCTTCCCACTCAGTATGAACGAATTCACCCGCAGGTTTATCCGTCCGTTCATAAGTATGCGAGCCGAAGAAATCGCGTTGTGCCTGCGTCAGGTTTTGCGGCAGGTTCGCGGTACGATACGCATCAAAATACGCAAGGCTCGCGCTCATCGCCGGAATTGCAATCCCCAGTGTTTGCGCCGTCGTCACAGCCTGACGCCAGCG
>JANMKB010000195.1:0-8330 GCA_031371805.1 Blastocatellia bacterium
AGCCTTCGTGGCAGGCGAGCTTGAAGGTTTGTGAGGAGGCGGTAGCTCAATGATTATTACGGTTCCATCGGTTGCTGGCACAGCCTTCCGGCGGAGGGGCAAAAATCTTTTTCCAGCTTTCTGACAAAGTTCGAGGCGGGCCAAAATGCTCTGAATGGAAAGTCCTAGCCAACGCTTTCAATTGTGTTTCCTAGTCGGAGGATAAGGCGGGAGCGCCTGTCTGAGACCTCGTAAATGATCGGGAGCGGGGCGTTGCCCTGTCTCTTGCGCCAGCGCCACGATGCTGGCGAGCAGCAGCGACAACAAGCCTTTGAGCAGGGCTTGCTGAAAACGGTAACTAGCGTCGAATTTAGCGCTGGTGAGATTTGACAATGTTAGTTTGGTTAATTTCATACTACTCCTCTAAGGTTGAGCCACGATATGTGACTAATGGTTAGTTAAGGTTTGTTGCGCGTCACCTGGCTTTCAGCCGTCACCGCTGCCTTCTGCTTGGATACAGAAGTGGAAGCTTGTATTGGCTCGTTCCATCATCCAAATTCACCGTTAATGATTGCCGCCCATAAGCCACGTGTGAATTCGTCAGCATCAGACCCTCAGGATCAATAATAAAACCGGAGCCGATAATATGTTCGACGCGATCCGTGGACCGATAAGGATTAATGGAAGTCGCAGAGATGAACACTACGGCGGGCGAGACACGTTCAAAAATCGTCGGCAGGGTCTCGCGGCAATTTTTATCATCGACGCGGGCGCCTAACCCCAGGCCTGAGGCGATGAAAAACAGTACGGATAACAACCCGGCAAAGCATTTGGTCGTTCGTTTATTCATTTTCTTTTTTCTCTCTCAGTAATGTAAAAGCGTCCTGACTTCTGGTTGTTTCTGCTTCTCCTGCGATTCACAAAAGCAACCGTTATGCCAGATGAGTGCACAGGATTTTGATGGGCGCTGCGGCTGGCTTATCAGTACTGTCAGACACTCGCTGGCTTCGTCCAAGCCCTGATATAATGCAATGTTTTAGCAGGTGAGAGAGGTGGTGGGAACAGTAGTAGCAGTAAATAAAGTAACAACTGAATTGGATGAGAAGGAGGGAACTGGTTCCGGCTGCCTTATGTCAAATTGGTGAAGATGATCTCAGCAAAAACAATTTTGTCACAAACAGGCAACCTTGTGAATGATTCCAATTTATGGCCGAAGAGACGCTTACTGACGACAGGTCGCTGACTCCGCTAAAATCGTCGCCTGGCAGGGCAGGAGGATTTTAGCGGAGTCAGCGACCTGTCGTTAGTGATCATTAGCAGTCTGCTCGTTCAATCGCAAACCGCGATAATAATTACTTTTATCGAATCTTAACAGTGAAGCCGGCGTCGCCTGTATGGTTCGGTGGAATCTGACTCAGGTTGCCAGCTGTCACCCTCCATCTGACGGCTTTGACGTTGCGATCATATCCGGTTGGTGCACCCCCGCCCCCGCTTGCCGGCACATAAGTCCACGTGGCCAAAGTCGGGGTTGCCGCAACGAAATCGTTCGAGAATTCAACTATTATCGTTAACCCTGTCGTGCCGGGTGTTATCGTTTCAGAACCCAGCTTAAAATCCGTATTATTGGGGATCGGATCAAAAATGATTAGTTTCTGCGCCGCTGCACCACCTGTATTGGAGAAGACGATTTTGTAAGTCAGGTCAGCCCCTGGTGGTTGATCGCCCGTGGGCGTGACTGACTTGACCAGCGCTATCATTGGGAGGCCCGCGATAGTCAGCGTGGTGGGATCAAGCGTCGCAGTGATTGTTTGGGCGACAGAACTTGCTGGCAGGGTGAGGTTATAGGGGGCAGCGGTGACGGAGGCAGGCAGGTCAGCCGTTGCGCCTGCATTGTCGCTCAGGACAGCCGTGCTCAGATCCGTTCCTGTGGCAGAAGCCTGATTGGATTTCGTGCCTGTGGCTCCGGTGGCAATCGTGACCGGGATTGTGATGGTGATGACACCACCTGGCGCGATGACTGCGCTGGCGGCTAACAAATCACTGACTGCGCCTGCCGCTGCGCCAGTATAGGAGGCATTTTTCGTGACGGTCGTGCCTGCTCCGGTAACTGTGACGGTTTGTCCACCGGTAGCAGAGATGATGAACCCGGATGGTATTTGGTCATTTATCTGAAAGGCTGGCACCGCGATTGTTCCTGTATTGGCATATTGCAAAGTATAGGTCAGTGTGTCGCCTGGCGTAATTGAGCCGCTGCTGTCAATATCCGTTGTAAGCTTGACGGATTTGTAGCCTGGAACATTGACGACGGGCGTGGATTCATATGCGCAGCCGGCATTCGCGGCACTGCCAGCAGTGTTTTCACTGGCAAGGGTGCAAGCTGAGATTGTGCCTGTGGTCGTGACTGCTGGTTTGCTGGGATCGCCGCCGCCCCAGACTTTCGCCTGATTGATGATATTGGTGGTGACAGTTGAACCAACGTCTACAGAGAAAGCAAAGACACTTGTCCCGGAAGTGGCGGCAATCGCCGTCGTGCTGTCACAGGTAATCGTCTGAGGCGAAGCAGAATCACTGGCACATGTCCAGTTTGCGGCTTCGCCTGACGTTGTCGCTGTGCCTGCTGCGCCGCCGTTGACAGTGATTCCGGTGGGAAGAGAATCAGAAACAGTTGTGGTTCCTGATGTTGCCAATCTGCCAATATTACTGACGGTCAAGGTATAAGTCAGTGGACTGTTCGCTTGCGCCTGAGCAGGGGCAGACTTCGTGAGCTTGAGGTTAGATGATGGTGGGCTGACGGTCAGCGTAGTCGGGTCAATTGCGGCGGTCGCGGTTTGCGCGACACTACCGGCTGGAACAGTGACACCAGTGGGTAAGCCCGTAGTTGTACTATCTACGTTATCGGTCAGGGTTCCGGCAGCAGGAATGGATGAACCTGTCGCGGTGGCTTGATTACTTATATCGCCAGTAAAACCGGTATTGATTGTCACGGGGATACTCACGGTGATTACGCCGCTCGTCCCTAATGCTGCGCTTGCTGCCAATAGATTACTTACTGTTCCGGTCGCGGCTCCCGTGTAGGCAGTATTTTTAGTAGCGGTCGTACCCGTACCTGAAACTGTGACTGTTTGCCCACCCGTTGCCGCGATGGTTACTCCCACTGGTAATTTATCGTTAATTTGCACACTGGAAATTGCTGAGGCCGTCGTATTTTTATAGAAAACTGTCCACGTCACCGTATCGCCTTCGGTAATGGTTCCGCTTCCATCAGGGTCAGTTGTAAGCTGGACTGATTTATAACCATCTACTGGCGATACGACAAAGCTGGTAGTGGTCGTAGATGTAACACCGCTGCCAGGAACCGTCCAGGTAATTAATTACCGCGCCATTGACGACACTGACAGGTGGACTGGTCGTATTTACGGTCACCTGATAAGTGACCGTGGCACGATTTACATTACCACTTTTGATTGATCCACTGGAAGCGGTTCGACCATTGATTGTATAGGCGGTATTGAATGGATAAGCTGCTGCTGCAAGGCTGGTTCCATTGAGCGTTGCACTGTTGGCAACATAAGTTGTACCCGCCGGAATTGCATCAGTGAAGGTCAGGACAACGGCAGGTGCATTACCATTATTTTGAACATCAATTGTATAAGTGAGAATATCACCCGGCTTCACATTTCCGGTGGGGCTAACGCTTTTAGTGGCGACAATGGCAGGGGCCAGGAGTGGAGCATTACCGCTGGCAAGATCAGGAATACTGTTGGGAAGGTTAGCGCCAACCTGCGTAGCGGTGGCATCATTAACGCTGACTTTTAGAATCTTTGTATATTGCGCTGTACCTGCATAAACCGTGTTGGCCAGATATAAATCCCCGGCATTATCGAAGGCGATGCTCCCGATCAGATTGCCTGTATTCGTCCCATCGAGAACTACCAGCCCTACTCCGCCCACCGTAACCTGACCGATAGGATAAGCTTTGACAGGGAAGGCATTAAAATTCAGGCGATAAAGGGAATTGCCAAAGATCGCCCAGCCACGCCCAAAACCATCGAACGCAATATCGCCGCTGGAGGTGGTTCCGGTTGGTGATGTGCCTTGAAATGCAATTACTCCCTTTGAAATAATTGTTGAAGGAGCGCTGGGAGTAAAGGAAAACAGGTTATTACCATTATCAATGGCGTAGCCGGTACCACCCGCAAAGCCCATGCGCAGGAGCGGAAGCGCCGGATTACTTCCGGTAAAGGTACCCAGTGAGCCGGATTCAGTCGTGCCATCATACCGTTGTAATTGATTATCAGTGGTTGTGCGGTCGGCGTAATAAAGCGTGGGAGTTACACTTGTTGCGTCAATTCCCAATGCGGCTGAACCGCCAACCGTGCTGGTGGTGAAAATCGGAGTAAGGGTTCCAGTCGCTACATTGATTTCGCCGAATTGTGTGGTATTCCCGGTGAGTCCGCCATACACACAATAAATAGAGGTGGAGTTTAAAGTAAGGAACGCAGGTGTTATGGGAGCAGCGGCTGGTTCAAGATTATTCTCCGCCATCCATTCATCAATCGAAATCGCTTCATTAGACTTTGCTTTGAGACCTGTCGCGCTGTTGGCGGGAATTGCTTTGGTGCGCCATTTGTCACCCAGCGCTCCCAGCGCCTCCGCTTTTGCCAGCACTCCATCCGTGCGCCGCACCAGCGGCTCGGCATGCACGAGCAATGGCGCGGCAAACATTACCAGCGCCAGGACACGACACAGCGTGGTTTTATAAGGCTCGGATTTTGTGCAGGATTTGATGCTGTTGACCAACCAAGTGCGAAGACTGCGAAACAACTGAGCGAGTATCTGGTGGTACATTGTGACTACAACCTCTGAAATATTTTCGCTGCGAATCATTCGGCGCAGACAGGCTAAGATTGACTGGCGCAAGCTAACGAAAGCGTAAAGCCAGAGATAGTCTGAGCGGCGCTTAATACCGAGGAAATACTCAAGTGAAGCGATACTTCGACCTGAGTTACAAATTAAGTTGAATAAAGACTGACTACTTAACCTGGCAGAGAAAGTGTCGTCAGATTGCGTAAGTAAGAACTGACTCTTTCACCTGGCAGAGAAAGGGAGGTCAGTTATAGTAAGTAAGATTTGACTTCAAAACCTGGCAGAAAAACTAAAGTCAAAGTAAGTGGGGTTATTCTAACTTGCGGAGAAGGGCATCCCGGCAAAGGCGCATCATAACCTGAAAATCAGCTTTATTTCAGGCATTGACTACACAGTAAGGAAAAAATAGAAATAACAATTTGTGAGTCCGAGACCAGAAAAATCAGGGGGGCGATGGACGCCGCTATCATTGTATGGCATTCAGTCAGAAGACAACAAAAAAAATACGAGAACTGCTCGGAAAATAAGGCGAAGCTGTCAAACTGACCGAGAAAAAATATTATCCTGTCTGCAACTTAAAAATCGCGCAAAAGATCAGACTGAAGAGGACTATTCTTTTTACTTTTATGGTTGCGCCTCTTCCATCTGTTTGCCATTGCGTGAAGCGCGGCTCTTGCGCGTACCAGCGGCAGGGGCGCACAAAATCTTCTGACGGAAATTGTTTCAGGTTGTTGAGGTAAATCTCGAACGGCGTGGCGTCGCGCAAACGATGCCCTGATGCAGCGAGACCGCCCATTGGCGGGCGGGAAAAGAAGTCGGGAGTCAGAAGTCGGAATTTAGCCTGCGGCTGTTTCTCCTGACTTCTGTTTACTCACAGCGTAGCGCGATCATTGGATCAACCTTCGTCGCCTCTCGCGCTGGAATCCAGCAAGCCACAAGCGCCACGCTCAGCAACAGCAGGGCGCTCAACCCAAATGTTAACGGATCGGTCGCACTCACGCCGAACAACAGGGTTTTCATCAAGCTCGTCAACGCGCAATGCTGCAATGAATAAGGTTACAGGGCTGGCAGGATTTGGGGAGCTTTTATGCTGTCCGTTTGCGGGATCGTATACTTCACTTTTTTTCTTCCAACCTGCTGTTGCGAGTACTTTTCTTTCATACTTTATGATCTGCTAAATAATATGTGTTGCTGGCAATTATCCATACGGAAAGATTGGCATATGGCGCTACCGTTTCAGACAGCCTCCTAACTCCGGCAAGAATTAAAATGACTGAGTTGAGCGAGAAAGATGTGATGAACGTTCTCGAAATGACAGCGACCGAATACAATGTTGATCGCTCACGGGTTTATTTTATGGGCAATTCAATGGGCGATGCGTTATCAGCGTAGGGCCGGCTGGGAACCTGCCCGACGTTTTTTCTGAGGAGAGTCGTTGATAAACAACAAATACTACAAATGGGTCGTCGTAGGCTTGCTCTGGTTTGTCTGCTTTTTTAATTACGCAGACCGACAAGCGGTGTTTTCTGTCTTCACGCCGATTCAAAAAGAAATGGGGCTGACCGACATTCAGCTTGGCTGGGTCGGTTCGGCGTTTATGTATGTTTACGCGCTGGCCGGGCCGCTGGCGGGCATTATCGGCGACCGCATCAGCCGCAAAGTTCTCATCATCGGCGGGCTGGTGTTTTGGTCGTTGGTGACGGCGGGGACTTATCTGGCGACCGATTACTGGCATTTGATTTTAGTACGTGCGCTGGAAGGTTTGGGCGAGGCATTTTATTTTCCGGCTTCGATGGCGTTGATCTCCGACTATCATCAGGAAAGCGGGACGAAATCGCGGGCGATGGGCATCCACCAATCCAGCGTCTATGCCGGAATCATTGCGGGTGGCACAGTTTCAGGTTATATGGCAGAACAGCACGGCTGGCGTTCGAGCTTTGTTTTATTTGGTTCGCTGGGCGTGCTGTTGGGAATTATTTTGTTAGTCGCGCTCAAAGAACCACCGCGCACTACTTCAAAAATTGCCCCAGCCGCCACTGTTGATGATGAGGCACACGCGACTTTGGATTGGCGGCAAAAAGGTTTGTGGGCGGACATCGTCGAAATCTTCCGCACGCCGATGGTGCGCATCCTGATGATCGTCTTTGTCGGGGCCAATTTCGTCGCTTCAATTTTTATGACCTGGATGCCGACTTACCTGTTGCGTACTTTCAAGTTGAGCTTGTCAATGGCGGGGTTGAATGGCACGGCCTGGACGCAGATTGCTTCGATGTTGGGCGTAGTCCTGGGCGGCATTTTAGCTGACCGGTTAGTGCGGCGTTTTTACGGCGGACGAATGATGACGCAGGCGCTGGGATTGTTGGGCGGCGTTGTCTTTATTTTCCTGACCGGCTGGACGATTTCTCTGCCCGTCCTCATCGCGGCTATGATTGGCTTTGGACTCTTCAAAGGTTTTTACGACGCCAACATCTGGGCTTCGCTTTACGATGTTGTAAAACCCGAACGCCGCGCCACCGCCGTCGGTTTGATGAATTCCATCGGCTGGTTCGGCGGTGCGCTGGCTCCGATAGCTATTGCTTTTGCCGCGCAACGCTACGGTATGAGCGCGTGCCTGAGCGCCAATGCGGTGATTTATTTGCTGGTTGGCTTGCTGCTCATCTACGGCATCAAGCGGTACATGCACACTCCCCTTGCTGCGAGTAAGCCGACGACCAGCTAGGCTAAGCCAAAGAGCCGCTTCGCATTTTCTTTCAGAATCAGCGGGCGCACGTCATCCTTGATAGCGATTTTCTCGAAATCGGCCAGCCAGCGATCTGGCGCAATGAGCGGATAATCTGAGCCGAACAGCACTTTGTGTTTCAGCAACGTGTTCGCGTATTGCACCAGCGTCGGCGAAAAATATTTCGGCGACCAACCTGACAGATCAATATAAACTTGTGGTTTGTGCAAGCACACCGAGATGGCTTCGTCCTGCCAGGGAAACGACGGATGCGCCATAATGATCGGCATGTCGGGGAAGTCTACAGCAACATCCTCAATATCCATCGGGTTGCCGTATTTCAGCCGCACGCCGCCGCCGCCGGGCTGACCCGTCCCGATACCGCTGTGTCCGGTGTGAAAGATCACGGGCAATTTGGCTGCGTTGATGACTTCGTAAAACGGATAAACGCTTTTGTCGTTCGGATGGAACTGTTGCAACGGTGGATGCAGTTTGAAACCGCGAATGCCGCCTGCCGCAATCAAGCGTTTCGCTTCGCCAACAGCCTCTTTGCCGTGCATCGGGTCTACGCCGGCAAAGGCGATCATGATGTCGGAATTTTCAGCGGCGAACGCGGCAATCTCGTCATTCAGCAATCAAGCTGCGCCGCGATTTCGTCCACTTCCTTGTCGCGCCGATGGTAGCCCATTTCCGCAATCATCTTTTTGGCGATGTCGTAATGTTCACGCGCTCTGTCCTTGTCCGCTCGCGCCAAAGCGAGGCGAGC